>NZ_JBMRBK010000064.1:0-5530 GCF_057351765.1 Trinickia sp.
CGCGCGGCCAATGTCCTCGGCGATCTGCGACATGGCCGGGCACCCCGAATAGGTCGGCGTGATGACGACTTCGAGCGTGCCGTCGGCCGCTCGTCTCACCTCTCGCAAGATGCCGAGATCGCGGATCGATACGACCGGAATTTCGGGATCCGGCACCGCTTCGAGCGCAAGGCATGCCCGCGCGAGCACGTCGCCCGGCGGATTCGCACGAGAGCCGGCCCGGTAGCCGGCGTGGTCGGAAGTGTTGGATGCGTGGCGCATATCGGTTCGGCCCAGTGCAGGTACGTTGAGCGAGCGGCTCGCTTACCAGCTCGCGCCGGGATGGTGGCGCGCGAGAGACTGCATTTCGGCAAGCAGAAAGCCCATGTGCTCCGAGTGCTCGCCATGCTTGCCGGTACTGACATGTCCCTCGACGGGCGGCATGCCGAGCGTCGCTTCGTCGAGCGTGCGCGTGACTTCGGCGCGCCATGCGTCTTCGAACGTCGTTGTGCGCACGCCGACTCCCGCGGCGGCCACCTGGTCTTCCAAGGCGTCGGCATCGAAGAATTCGCGCGTGTAAGGCATCAGATAATCGAGCGCCGCTTGCGCGCGCCGGTGCGATTCGTCGGTGCCATCCCCGAAGCGCACGAGCCAGTCCTGAGCGTGATGCAGGTGATAGCGGGTTTCCTTGACCGACTTCGACGCGATGGCGGCCAGTTGGGCGTCGAGCGAGGCCTCGAGCGCGCGCCAGATGTACGCCATGAGCGCCGAATAAAGGAAATTGCGCACTATCGTGACGGCATAGTCGCGCGGCGCCTGCGCCGTTGCGCCGAGCGGGCCGGCATGCGGCAGTTCGAGCAGCGTGTAGTTGGCGAAAGCGCGTTCGTCGCGAAAATAGGCGTAATCGTCCTCGGTCTTCACTGCGCCCGTGAGCGTCAATTCGAGCGCGGCCGCATGCGAATAGAGCAGCCTCGCCTGCCCGATCAGATCGAGGCTCATATTGGCGAGCGCGATGTCCTCTTCGAGTACGGGGCCGTGGCCGCACCATTCGGCGTTTCGCTGTCCGAGGACGAGTGCGTTGTCTGCGAGGCGCAGGATATAGGCGAGATGTTCGGGCGTGATGGTCATGGCGGATTACATGTGATTGACTTCGTCCGGCAGCGTATAGAACGTCGGATGTCGATAGATCTTGTCGCCGGCGGGATCGAACATCTCGCCTTTTTCATTCGGATCGGAGGCCGTGATCGCCGCGGCCGGCACGACCCAGATGCTCACGCCTTCCTGGCGGCGCGTATAGACATCGCGCGCCATGCGCAATGCCATCGACGCATCCGCCGCATGCAGGCTGCCGCAGTGCTTGTGATCGAGCCCTTGCTTGCTGCGCACGAACACTTCCCAGATCGGCCATTCTTTGTTCATCGAAACACTCCTCGAATGCGTGATTTGCGGTTACGAGCCGACGCCTCGCGTGGCAAGGCGTCAGGCGGCGCGTTGCTGCGCGCGCCGGCGCTGTTTTTCCTCATGGGCGAGGGCCGCTTCGCGCACCCAGGCACCGGCCTCGTGTGCTTTGACGCGCGTAGCGAGCCGTTCCTTGTTGCACGGGCCGTCGCCATTGAGGACACGTTTGAATTCTTCCCAGTCGATCGCGCCGAAATCGTAATGACCGCGCGCTTCGTTCCATCGAAGGTCGGCGTCGGGCAACGTCACACCGAGTACCTTCGCTTGTTCGACGATCGCATCGACGAACTTCTGGCGCAGATCGTCGTTCGAGATGCGCTTGATGCCCCACTGCGCCGACTGATTGCTGTGCACCGACTCCTTGTCGCTCGGGCCGAACATCATGAGCACGGGCCACCACCAGCGATCGACCGCTTGCTGCACCATGGCGCGCTGAGCATCCGTGCCTTTCATCATCGCCAGCAGCGCATCGAAGCCCTGACGCTGATGAAACGACTCTTCCTTGCAGATGCGGATCATCGCGCGTGCGTAGGGCCCATACGTGCAGCGGCATAGCGGAATCTGATTCATGATCGCGGCGCCGTCGACGAGCCAGCCGATCACTCCGACGTCCGCCCAGGTCGGCGTCGGATAGTTGAAGATGCTCGAATATTTGGCACGACCGGCATGCAGCGCGTCGATCAGCGCATCGCGCGACACGCCGAGCGTCTCGGCCGCGCTATACAGGTAGAGTCCGTGGCCGCCTTCGTCCTGAACCTTGGCGAGCAAAATCGCTTTGCGCTTCAGGCTCGGAGCTCGGCTGATCCAGTTGCCTTCGGGCAGCATGCCGACGATCTCGGAATGCGCGTGCTGCGAAATTTGCCGCACGAGCGTCTTGCGGTAGGCGTCGGGCATCCAGTCCTGCGGTTCGATCTTGCCGTCCGCGGCGATGACGGCATCGAAGCGGGCTTCGCCCGGCGTTCCCGAACCGGGTTCGGGGGGCGCGACGTTGCCCGGAATATCGAGGGATTGGGTGTACATGGGGTTGAGCGCTCCTGCTCGATCGGTCTCGGTCATGGCGATTATAAGCCAACCGACCGGTCGGTCAATAAAATAACGCGAGCACCGCGAAGGAGGCGCGTGGCAGCGCGCCGGTACCCCGGTCCGGGCGGGGACGTGCGGTAAGCCATGCAACCCGCATGGATATCCCGTTGATGATGAGAATCGCTCGTATTATCCTTCTCATTATTAAACGTCGAAACCCGAAACTCTTTAGTCCTCCATGAAAACCACACGCGCCTTCGCCGTCCCCGTTCTCTTCTTCGCCGCCGCGGCCCTGTACACATCGAGTGCGGTTGCCGCGGACGATTCGTACACCCTGACGTTGAAGGACCACAAATTCGCTCCGGATGGGCTGACCATTCCGGCCGGCAAGAAGGTAAAGGTCACCGTGAAGAACCTCGATGCGACGCCGGCCGAATTCGAAAGCGACGATTTCAAAGCCGAGAAGGTGATTCCCGCGGGCAAGCAGGTCGACATCCTGGTGGGGCCGCTGAAAGCCGGAACCTACGAGTTTCACGACGAGTACCACGAAGCCGAATCCAAGACCCGGCTGACCGTCAAGTAACAACCTCACTGCGCGCCGATCATGCTCTCCACCGCTCTCATCGTTTTTCGCGAGGTTCTCGAAGCCGCGCTGGTCGTCTCGATCGTCCTCGCGGCCACCAAAGGGGTGCCTCGTCGCGGCATGTGGGTCGGCGGCGGCCTGGTTGGCGGCGTCGTGGGCGCGGGCCTCATTGCGGCCTTTGCCGACGTCATTTCGTCGTGGGCATCGGGCATGGGGCAGGAGGTGTTCAACGCGGGCGTGATGTTCGTCGCGGTCGTCATGCTCGCATGGCACAGCATCTGGATGGGCAAACACAGCCGGGAAATGACGCGGCAGCTTTCGGCGATCGGTAAAGCCGTCGCCGCCGGCAGCACGCCGCTGACCGGGCTTGCCATCGTCGTGGGCGTTGCGGTGCTGCGAGAGGGCTCGGAAGCAGTCCTCTTCCTGTATGGGATCGCCGCGGGGGAGCCTGGGCAGACGTCCCAGATGATCGTGGGTGGGCTGCTCGGCATTATCGGCGGCGTCGGCCTCGGTGCTGCAATGTACGCAGGATTGCTGCAGATTCCGCTGAAGCGCCTGTTCAGTGTCACCAACGGACTCATCGTTTTGCTTGCCGCCGGCATGGCGAGCCAGGGAATGGGTTTCCTTCTCGCTGCCGGTCTCGTGCCATCGTGGGGCGATACGGTCTGGGACACTTCCTGGCTGCTCCGGGAAACCAGTATCGTCGGCAAGATGCTTCATACGCTCATCGGCTATACGGCGCGCCCGGCGGGGATCCAGGTCGTGGCCTACGTGGCAACGCTCGTCACCATCGTTTTGCTCGCTCGCAAGGTCGCCAGCCCACAGCGCGCCGCGCGTCAGCCGGCGTAGGCAGCGTAGGCGGCAGCTCCTCCCATCCGGTATAGGGCGATGCCGCCCGTGAAATCCAATGCCTTGAATCCATGGGCCGCCGCCGGATAGCGGCGTCGTCGGAATGGTGCACAATCTGCACTTTTTCGACGGACTGATTTCATGCGTTACCGCTTTTCGAAGGTACTCGGCGGGCTGGGCTGTTCGGTGCTGCTGTGCTTGGCGGCAGTGCGTGCGCCTGCCGCGGAGCCTGGCCGAGGCCAGCCGCAATGGGTGGAGGCCTGGGCGACGGCGCTACAGTCGATCCCCGAGTTGCGCAACCCGCCGCCGCTTTATCGCGCCCCGGAGGTCGGCAACCGGACCGTTCGCGAGATCGTCTATCCGACCCTGTCGGGCGAGCGCGTCCGGCTGCGCCTGAGCAACGCTTACGGACGTGCGCCCTTGGTATTGACGGACGTGCGACTTGCGCGTTCGGCGGCAGGCGCGGCGACGAAGCCTCCCGCATCGGCACCGGTCACCTTCGGCGGACACGCATCGATCGAGCTGCTGCCGGGCCAGGAGATCGAGAGCGACGCCATTCCCTTCAAACTCGATGCCGGGCTCGCCTATGCGGTCAGTGCCCATGCCGCGCCTGGACAGGTGTTGGGCGCCTGGCATCGCGTCGCGAATCAGGTGAACTATGTTTCCGCGCCGGGCGATCATGCCGGCGATCCCGGCGCCAGTGCTTATCCGGCGCGCTTTACGGAGCACGCGTGGGTGACGGGCATCAGCGTGGAGACGGCCGGGGCCTCGGCCGTTGCGGCGATTGGCGATTCGATCACGGACGGCATGCGTTCGAGCCTCGACCAGAACCGGCGCTGGCCTGACGCGTTCGCGCGCCGCCTTGCGCAGGCGGGCGAACGTTCGACAGCGGTGCTCAATCTCGGCATCAGCGGCAACCGTCTTCTGAGCGATTCGCCGTGCTACGGCGAGGCGCTCGAACGTCGCTTCGGGCGCGATGTGCTGGCGCGCCCCGGTGTGAAGGCGACGATCGTGATGATCGGGATCAACGACATCAATTTTGCATCGATGCCTCCGCGCAAGGGGCTCGATTGCGACGAGCCGCATACGCGGGTCGCGGCGCGCGATTTGATCGAGGGTTATCGCCGGTTGGTTGCCGCATCGCACGCGCGCGGCATCCGGATCTTCGGTGCGACGCTCACCCCCGCATCGCTGCCGGCAGAGCGCGAAAGCGTGCGCCAGGCGGTCAATGGCTGGATCCGCACCGGTGGGGGTTTCGATGGCGTGGTCGATTTCGATGCGGCATTGCGTGACGGCGCCCGCCCGGATCGGCTGCGCGCCGAGTACGACAGCGGCGACCACATCCATCCGAGCGATGCCGGGTACGCGGCGATGGCGCGAGCGGTCCCACTCGAGGCGGTCGTGGCGGCCGCGCGCGGGCGCTGAAAAATGTTGGATTCACGGGCTTGTCATGCGAGTCTGCTTGGCCTACTATTCGCATCCTCTTTGAGAGGCGCCGGATTGCAGCGTGCCGCGGTCGACGGGTTTTAAGCGAAGCGAGAAAAAACCAGTTGACGATGTACGAGAAGGGCTGCATAATCTCGCTTCTCTGCTGCTTAAGCAGCAACGCAAGACGGTGAGCCGGGTGGTGATGACGGC
>NZ_JBMRBK010000065.1:0-43269 GCF_057351765.1 Trinickia sp.
CGCTTCCTTCAGCCGCACCGCCTCTTCCACCGCGATTTCGTCGAACGGGTTCATCGACATCTTCACGTTCGCAATATCGACGCCCGTGCCATCCGACTTCACGCGAACCTTCACGTTGAAATCGACCACGCGCTTGACCGGTACGAGGACCTTCATGATTGCTTTCCCTGATGAAATGTCGGTTAAACGACGCCTCTGTCATGCAAGGCGGCGAGCTGCGGCGCATCGAGCGCGAGCCATTCGCCGAGCACGGCCTCGGTATGTTCGCCGAGCGTCGGCGGGGCATGCCGGTACTGGACGGGCGTCTCCGACATTCGTATGGGATTGGCCACCAGCGGCACCTTTCCCGCAACGGGATGGCTCATCTCCAAGCGCATCGCGCGTGCTTGCACTTGCGGATCGGCGAACACTTGGTCCATTCGATTGATGGGGCCGCACGGTACGCCGCGCGCTTCCAGCATGGACACCCATTGCGCGGTCGTGCGCGTGAGCGTGATGCCGCGCAACGATTCGACGAGCTCGTCGCGATGCTTCACACGCTGCGGGTTAGTGCGAAAGCGCGCATCGCGCGCCCACTGCGGCCGGTCGATCGCCTCGCATAGACTCGCGAACTGCGAATCGTTGCCCACGGCGATGATCATGTAGCCGTCCGCCGTCGGGAAGTCCTGGTACGGCACGATGTTCGGATGCGCGTTGCCCATCCGTCGAGGCACGTCGCCGCCGACGAGGTAGTTGGCCGCCTGATTCGCCAGCGACGCGATTTGCACGTCGAGCAGCGCGAGGTCGATATGCTGGCCCCGGCCCGAGCGCTCGCGATGCGCCAACGCGGCAAGAACGGCCACGGTCGAATAGAGCCCCGTCATGACGTCGGTCAGCGCCACGCCGACCTTCATCGGACCCTCGCCCGGCGAGCCGTCGGGCCGCCCGGTCAGACTCATCAATCCGCCCATGCCTTGAATCAGAAAGTCATAGCCGGCGCGCGCGGCATAGGGACCGGTTTGCCCGAAGCCGGTGATCGAGCAGTAGATGAGCCGCGGATTGATCGCCGACAGACTCGCATAGTCCAGCCCGTACCGCGCCAAGCCACCGACCTTGAAGTTCTCGATGACGATGTCCGCCTTGCCGGCAAGCTGCCGGATCAGCGCCTGGCCGTCGGCCTGCGCCATGTCGATCGTCACCGATCGCTTGTTGCGGTTGGCGCTCAGGTAGTACGCGGATTCGCCGGTAGGCTTGCCATCGATGTCGTCAAGCCAGGGCGGCCCCCACGCGCGCGTATCGTCGCCCGTGCCCGGACGCTCGACCTTGACGACGTCCGCCCCCAGATCGGCCAACAACTGACTCGCCCAGGGTCCGGCGAGCACGCGCGACAGATCGAGCACCCGCAGGCCGGATAGCGCGCCTTGTTTGAAGTCGTTCATAGTCGCTTAGAACGCCGCGATGCCGGTCATGGCGCGCCCGAGAATGAGCGCATGAATGTCGTGCGTGCCTTCGTAGGTGTTGACCACCTCCAGGTTCACGAGGTGCCGCGCAATGCCGAACTCGTCGCTGATGCCGTTTCCGCCCAGCATGTCGCGCGCCTGGCGGGCGATATCGAGCGCCTTGCCACAGGAGTTGCGCTTCATGATCGATGTGATTTCGACGGCTGCCGTGCCTTCGTCCTTCATCCGGCCAAGCCGCAGGCAACCTTGCAAGCCGAGCGTGATTTCCGTTTGCATGTCGGCGAGCTTTTTCTGGATCAGTTGGTTCGCCGCGAGCGGCTTGCCGAACTGCTTGCGCTCGAGCACGTATTGCCGCGCACGATGCCAGCAATCTTCCGCCGCGCCGAGCGCGCCCCATGCAATGCCGTATCGCGCGCTGTTCAGGCAAGTGAACGGACCCTTGAGCCCTCGCACGTGCTCGAACGCGTTGTCTTCCGGGCAGAACACTTCATCCATGACGATTTCGCCCGTGATCGACGCACGCAGGCCGACCTTCCCATGAATGGCCGGAGCGGACAATCCTTTCCAACCTTTTTCGAGCACGAAGCCGCGGATCGCCCCCTCGTCGTCCTTCGCCCATACGACGAAGACATCGGCGATCGGGCTGTTCGTGATCCACATCTTGCTGCCCGTCAGCAAATAGCCGCCATCGACGCGCTTCGCGCGCGTGGCCATGCCGCCCGGGTCCGAGCCGTGATCCGGTTCGGTCAGTCCGAAGCATCCGATCCATTCGCCGCGCGCGAGCTTCGGCAAATATTTGTTTTTGACCGCCTCGCTGCCGAATTCATTGATCGGGACCATCACGAGCGAGGACTGCACGCTCATCATCGAGCGATAGCCGGAGTCCACGCGCTCGACTTCGCGCGCCGCGAGTCCGTAACTGACGTAGTTCAACCCCGAACCGCCATACGCCTCGGGAATCGTCACACCAAGCAAGCCGAGCTCGCCCATCTCGCGAAAAATGTCGACGTCGGTATGCTCGCGCCGAAACGCATCGAGCACGCGCGGCGCCAGTCGTTCCTGGCAGTAGGCGCGCGCCGATTCCTGCACCATGCGCTCTTCGTCCGTCAGTTGCTGATCGAGCAGCAAGGGATCGTCCCATTTGAAGCTGGCTGACTTGTGCTGTGCACGCATTTCGAACTCGAAAGAAAGTGAGATTGGACCCACTTTAATCACACCATGAGTCACGCACAAACGATTTGTTCGCACTGATCTGTGCGAAAATCTCACTTGTTGTCAGAGTAACCGGAGACCCACCGTCATGCGCAGGAAGATCCCCTCCACGGGCGCGCTCTGCGCCTTCGAATCGGCCGCACGGCACCAGAGCTTCACCAAAGCGGCGGACGAACTGGCCGTCACGCAAAGCGCGATATGCCGGCAGATCGGTACCTTGGAAGATTTCCTGGGAGTGAAGCTGTTTCGCCGGAGCCGTCGCGGCGTGGCATTGACCGAAGCCGGGGTGGCCTATAGCCGAAGGGTCGTCGCGCGCCTGAACGATTTCGAACGCGATACGCTCGAACTCATGGCTCGCGGCGGACAAGGCGCAACGCTCGAACTCGCCGTGGTCCCTACGTTTGCCACGAAATGGCTGTTGCCGCGCTTGCCGATGTTCCATGAGGCGCATCCGGACATCACGGTGAACCTGACCTCGCAGACCCGCCCTTTCCTATTCGAAGGCACCGAATTCGACGCGGCCATTCACGCTGGGCCCGGTATTTGGCCCGGCACGGAGGGGTTGCGGCTGATGGGAGAAACCCTCGTCGCGGTATGCAGCCCGGCGCTCCTCACTGCGCGCGGCGCACTGAAGCGAAACGACTGGAAGCGCTACACGCTCTTGCAGCAGAGCACGCGGCCCTACGCCTGGCGCGAGTGGTTCGCATCCCAGGGCATGGAGGTCGAAGGCGATATGGCGGGACCGCGGCTCGAACTCTTCTCGATGGTCGCGGAAGCGGCGAAGCAAGGAATGGGCATTGCGCTCATGCCGCGCTTGCTCGTGGAGGACGAATTGAAAAGCGGCGCGCTCGTGCAAGTGTCCTCGCACGAACACCCGAGCAGCCGATCGTATTACCTGATCTTTCCGGAAGAGAAGGCGGAAAACGCGGCGCTGGGCCGGTTTCGCGACTGGGTCGCGAGGCAGGCCGGCAATGCTGCCGGCCTGCCCCACGCCGCGGCTTAAAATTTGTGCCGCAGGCCGACGCTCGTCAGGAATTGGTGGTTCGTCGACGAGGGGCCGCCGCTGCTGCCGATGAAGGCGCCGTTGAATATCGTCGAGCCCGCCCCGCTGACGGTTTGGTACTCGCCCATCAAATAAAGGTCGGTGCGCTTGGACAACGAATAGGCCGTCATCAGATTGAACTGATTCCAGCGCGGCTTCGCACGAACCGAGGCATTGGCATAGCTGCCATTGGTGAACGTGTACGATGCCGCGACTACCCACGCCGGATTGATCAGATACCGGATGTTCGCTTCGTAATTGTCGAACGTCAGATCGGTAGGCGAGCCCGTTGCCGCGGGGGCTAGCGTGCTGCCGCGATAGACCGCGCTCGCCGCGCCATAGTGCGAATGGCTCCAAACGAGGCCTAGTATGGCCGGTCCGATCGTATAGCCCGCCCCGACGCCCCATACCTGCTGCGTCGCCGCATGGAACGTCGCATCACCCGAGGTGGACGAACCGTCGAGGGCGCCCGCGGCGCCATCCCCCGGGTGGTCGATGCGCATGTACGCCGCGCTGACCGTAATGGGCCCTCTCTCGTACGTCGCCCCCGCACTGAATGCGCGATTGTCCGCAAAACCGCCCGCCTTATTGGAGAACGCATACAGCCCGCCAAATTTCAGGCCTTTGTAATCCGTGCTCGCGAATTTGACGGCATTGTCGAGCCGGAAAAAGTCGCCGAAGTTGTCGTTGTCCATGGGGTGCATGAATTCGAGCCCGCCCACGAAGCTTTGCGCCAGGCTGCGCGGCGCGAGATAGTCGACCACGGAGTCGTACTGGCGGCCCAGCGTGACAGCGCCCCAGGGGTTTGACATACCGACCCATGCTTGCCGGCCGAACAAGCGTCCGCCTTGCTGCAACGTCCCGTTCGTGCCCGTGAAGCCGTTTTCGAGCTTGAAGATGGCCTTCAATCCGCCACCGAGATCTTCGCTGCCGGTCACCCCCCATCGATCGCCGACGATATTCCCGGTCGACGCCAATACGGCGCTATGGCCCCGCTGATTGCTGACATACGAAATGCCGTTGTCGATCAGGCCGTACAGCGTGACCGAACTCTGAGCATGAGCCGCTGCGCAAAGACAGCCTCCGATCGCGAATGCGAGTTGCCGCTTCATTCCTTGTCTCCTGGTTGTTGTCCGTGTCGTCGGGTGCGATCGAATGCGTCACACTTGGATCTCGGTTCGCGCTAACGTTAGCACTGAGACGGAGAATATTTCGACTGCTCAGCTTACGACATTGGGGTTTTCGATAGCCCGTCGTAGAGCCCATTGCGGGCAAGGCCGCAGCGAATTGCCTGGTCGACTGTGTCGCCGGCCGTCTTGGCAGGCATCGTTTCTCGTGCTAACGTTTGAGCACATTTCTCGATTCACATGAACAAGGTCATTCATGAGCGACACCGTTCTTCTCACCGACTACGCCTGGCCCGACGACAGCGTCGAGCGCGCCATCGTCGAATCGTCGGGCTTTCGGCTGGTCAGCGGGCCCGCATCGCCGGCCTCTGCCTCATCGATCGAAGCCCTCGTGCGCGAGCATCGGCCCGCCGGCATCTTGACGTGCTGGGCGCAAGTATCGGCAGATGCGATCGCCGCCGCACCGAATCTGAAAATCGTCGCGAGGCTCGGTGTCGGGCTCGACAACATCGCCGTTCAGACGGCAACGGCGCGAAACGTTCTCGTGACGAACGTGCCCGACTACTGCGTCGAGGAAGTCTCTGATCATGCAGTCGGTTTCGCGTTGGCCTGGACCCGTGGCCTCGTTGCATTCGACCGCGAGGTGCGCGCGGGACGGTGGTCGCCGGCGGACGCGAAGCTGCGCCGCTTATCGTCGCTGACCTGCGGACTGATCGGCTACGGACGGATCGGGCGCGCGACGGCACGCAAGTTCGCCGCCTTCGGATGCCGCGTGCTCGCGCACGATCCGTTCATGCCCGGCAATGCCGACGGGGTGCAAGCCGTCAGCCTCGACGAATTGCTTGCGCAAAGCGACATCGTCGTCGTGCATGCGCCGCTGACCGACGGCACGCACCACCTCGTCAATCGCGAGCGGATCGCGCGCATGCGGCCCGGCGGCCTGCTCGTCAACGTGAGCCGCGGCGCGATCGTGGATACGGACGCCGTTATCGAGGCGCTCGAAAGCGGTCGCCTCTCCGCGGCCGCCCTCGACGTGCTGGAATCGGAGCCCGCCGTTCCCGCACGCTTGCTCGAGCAGCCCGGCGCGCTGCTGACCCCTCATGTGGCGTTTTCATCCGATGCTTCGCTGCTGGAATTGCGCGAGCGCGCGGCGCAAGAAGTCGTCCGTGTCCTGCGCGGCGAGGCGCCGCGCAACCCCTGCAACTTGCGTAAGGTTTGACGGCAAGCGTGCCGTTTCGATTTTCCACCACTGCCGCCTCACGATGAACGAACGAAATTGCCCCGACCCGCACCTCGACGCCTTTCTCATCGAGCATCGGCTCGCGGCCGCGAATGAACCTGCGTCCTGGCACGCTTTGACGGGCGGCGTATCGTCCGACATTTGGCGTGTCGATCTACCCGGACGATCGCTGTGCGTCAAGCGTGCGCTTTCCACCTTGAAGGTTTCCGCGCAATGGGAAGCGCCCGTTTCGCGCAACGCCTATGAATGGGCGTGGATACAATTCGCCGCGCAGCACTGCCCCGAGAATGTGCCCACGCCGCTGGCGCACGACCCGGTGCTCGGGGTGTTCGCGATGTCCTTCCTCTCCCCCGCCGAGCATCCGGTTTGGAAGCAGCAGCTCATGGCAGGCGAAGTGGAGATCGACACGGCCAAGGCCGTCGGCCGTTTGATCGGCAGCTTGCACAGCGCGAGCGCGGACAGCAGCGAGCTCGCCGATGCTTTCGACACGGGGGAGAACTTCCGTGCGTTGCGTCTGGACCCCTACCTCATCGCGATGTCCGCGCGGCACCCGACACTCGCGCGCAGGCTGGGAACGCTCGCGCTTCGTACTGCCTCGATACGCACGGCCCTCGTCCATGGCGACGTGAGTCCGAAGAACATTCTCATCGGCCCCAACGGTCCCGTGCTGCTCGATGCGGAATGCGCGTGGTTCGGCGATCCGGCGTTCGATCTTGCCTTCTGCCTCAATCACCTGCTGCTCAAATGCCTCGTGCGCCCCGACAAGGTCGACGCCTTGATCATCTCATTCAAGGCGCTGACCGAAGCGTACTTCGACGAAGCGGACTGGGAATTGCGTGCAAGCCTCGAAGCGCGCGCGGCTGCGCTGCTCCCGGCCCTGCTGCTCGCGCGCGTGGACGGCAAATCACCGGTGGAGTATCTGACCGACGACCGGCTGTGCGACCAGGTCCGCTCGGTCGCCGTTCCACTGTTGCATGAACCCGTCGACCATCTTTACCAGGTGGCGGCGGCATGGGTCGAGGGCATCGGTCGCTATATGCCGTCAAGGTAGGCGTCGCGCTCGGCACGCGGCGCATCGACGAACAATAATTACGGAGACCGGCGGCCATGCACGCTGACAGAACAGCCAGCGGGATCGAATACGTGCTCGACGATTCGATCGCCATGATTTCGAAAGGCGATCTCGACGGCAAGATCACCTACGCCAATCGAGATTTCATTTCGGTGAGCGGCTACGCCGAAAGCGAACTGCTCGGCGCGCCGCAAAGCCTGCTCGCCCACCCCGACACACCGCATCAGGTGTTCGAGGATTTCCTGCGCACCGTGCGGTCGAATCGCACGTGGACGGGGGTCGCGAAAGGCCTTCGCAAGAACGGCGATCACTTCTGGGTCGAGATGACGGCGGCGCCGATCTATGTGAATCGCCGTATCGCCGGCTACATTACGATTCGCGCGAAAGCCTCCCCGGAGAAGATTCGCTCGGCGAGCGAGGCGTATGCCGCGATGAAGAGCGGCAGCGCCGAAATTGACGTCGACCAAGGCCGACTCGTCAGGCGATCCATCTTCCGGCGCCTGCGCGCCGAAAGGCGGTTTTCCGTCTCGAGGAAGATGAACGCGCTCATGGCCCTGACGATCGTTCTCTTCGCCGGCAACTTGGCCGTCCTTGCGCATGAGGGCGGCGGCGCGAGCCGCTGGGCCATCGGGTCGTCGGTCGCCGGAATCGTTTGCTGCTTGCTGGCCTCGCTATTGTTTCGCCAGGGTGTGACCGGACCGTTCGCACGGCTCAAGGACCATATCGACGCGCTGGGCGAAGGCAATTTGTCGCAAACGATCGAAGCGCACGGCGACGACGAGGCCGCGCGGATCCGGCACGCGCTGCGCATTCTGCAAATCAATCTGAAGTTGCTCGTCTCGCAGATCAAGGAAACCACGGCGCTGGTCGGCAACGGCGTCGCGCAGATCGCATCGGGCAACGCCGATCTTGCCGTCAGAACGGAAGCGCAAGCCGCCTCATTGACGCAGATCGCCGCCTCCATGGCGAGACTCACGGCGACGGTGGCCGAAAATTCGGAAAGCGCGCGTGAAGCGGAGGTGTTGTCCACGACGACGTCGAGCGTTGCGGCAAAAGGTAGGCTGGCCGTCGGCAAAGTGATCGAGACGATGAAGTCGATCGAAGACAGTTCGCACAAAATCGTCGACATCATCGGCGTGATCGACAGCATCGCATTTCAGACGAACATCCTCGCGCTGAACGCGGCCGTGGAAGCGGCGCGCGCCGGCGTGCAAGGCCGCGGTTTCGCCGTCGTCGCCGAGGAAGTGCGCAATTTGGCGCGACGCTGCGCGGATGCGGCGAAGGAAATCAAATCCTTGATCGGCGATGCGGCCGAGCGGGTCGATGCCGGCGGCCGGCACGTGACCGATGCCGGCGAGACGATGACGGACATCGTCGCCGCCGTCGAACGCGTGGCGATGGTGCTGAGCGACATATCGACGGCCAGCAGTTCGCAAAGCGACGGCATCGTGCAGGTGAACGAAGCGCTGGCGCAGGTCGAGCATACGACCGAGCGCAACGCGGAACTCGTGGATCAAGCCGGACTCGAGTCTCGCCGCATGCAGGAAGAAGCCGGAAAATTGGCGAAACTGGTCGAATCGTTCAAGCTTTCGGGCGCGGCGCGGGGCGCGCGCGCATCGTGACGATGCGGCGATCGGCAAAGCATTCGGCGAGCGGCCCGGTCGCGATCAAGGGGATCAGGCAAAAATCGGCGAACCCGGTCCCGTACAACTCGCTGTGTCAGCCGACACTCGTCGTGCGAGGAAGGACGTCGCCGCTCCACGGGAGCGGCGACGCGCTAGGAAAGCGGCAGCTTTAGAACGCGGTCATCACCCCGACGAACGCCCCCGCTTGGGCGTGCCCGTAGTTGGGATTGCCGTTCGACGCCGTATTGGTCGCGGGATCGTAGTCGTTGTTGCCGTATGGCCCGTCGCTCAAGCCGATGTTGGACGTCGCGCTGTTACGAACGTAGGCCATCTCCGCGTATAAAAAGGTGCGCTTCGACAGGTCGTATGTACCGCCGAGCGTATAGAGCGTTGCGTTGCCGTTGCCGTGATTGGCGTTCGCATGATAGACCGCCGCCATGATCCCCGTTGCGGGCGTCACCCTCCAGGCCGCGCCGATCCATTCGTGGTCCACTTGCGTGGGCGCGGAGACGCCCGCCGGCTGCGTACTCGACGCCACGCCGACGCTGGCATCGGTTGCATTCGGCGCGCTCAGATGCTGATAGCCGGCGTACACTCGCACCGGCCCGAACGAATACGCGCCGGCTGCCAGAAGAGACCGCGAGTGGGCATAGACGTCGTTGAACGAGCCGTCGGCGCCGCGAATCTCGTCATAGATCACGCGCCCGCCCGCGTTCGCGAACTGATAGAGCATCTCGATGCCATCGGAGCGGCCCTGGCCCGTCGCCGACGATGCGCTGTTCCAACCCGTATTGTTGGTCAGGTCGTACTGGCCTTTGAGCGAAAAGCCGCCCCATGTCGGCGTCTGATACTCGAAGCCGTTCGATGCGCTTGCCCAATTGCGGGCGCGAACCAAGGTTTCGATCGAGTAGCGTTGCATCATTTGAGGATCGACGGGCCAGCTGTCTTGCGAAAGCTCGCCCGCGCCCAGGTTGCCGAGCTTGAACGTACCGAAGCGATCGTTGGCGAGCCCCACGGTCGCATGACGGCTGAACAAGGCGCCCTCCGATGCGCCGGTCATCGTGTCGAGCTGTCCTTCGAGATTGAATATCGCCCGGGTTCCGCCGCCTAGATCCTCCGTGCCGCGCAGCCCGAACCAGGAGCAACCCCAGTCCCCGCTCGATGCGGTGAAGAGGTGCCCGGTCGGCAAACCACTCTCGTACCGTATCCCGTTGTCGATACGACCGTACAACGTGACGCTGCTTTGCGCGTGTGCATTCAATGCCACGCCACTCAAAAAAACAACGGCCATGCTTCTTTGTCTCACTTGTCTTCCTTTTATTTAATTAACGTCTTAAAAAATCGCTGCCTGATGTCAGCGATAGTGGAAAAACATTTGAATCCGAGAACGCAAAGGCAATACGCCGCCACAGCGCCAAATCGGCGCTGGGCGACACAATCGGTTTGAATGCAACCCGCTTGGATTTTTTCGTGTGAAACAGAAACGGCTTGACGATCCGCGAATCGTATTTCCGGACGCTCGAGTAACGCCGGAGGATCACCGCCCGGCGCTAGCCAACGTGCGCAGCGAGGCGATGCGATCGAAACCCGCGCGTGGCTCGGCCCGATGCTGCGAGGAGCGATGCCTACCCGGAAAGGTCAGACGGTCGTTTGACCCGTCAATCGCTTCGACCGTGCGTCGGCGTCTCCGCCACGACGCTATTGCGCAACACGCCAATCGGTGCAATGTCGATTTCGACGGTGTCGCCGACGTGAATCGGCCCCACGCCGGCCGGCGTGCCGGTCATGATGACGTCGCCCGGCAGCAGCGTGAGATATCGGCTCAGATAGGCGACGAGGTACGGCACCGGAAACAAAAGGTCCGCCGAATTGCCGTTCTGACGCACCTGCCCGTTCACACGCGTGACGATTGGTACATTCGACGGATCGAGCCCCGTGACGATAGCGGGGCCGAGCGGCGCGAACGTATCGTAGCCCTTGCCCGCGAAGAGGCATCCGAACGCGCTTTCTCGCCGTTGCAGGACTCTATCGCTGACATCGTTGCCGCATGTGTAGCCGAATACGTAGTCGAGCGCCCGAGCTTCCGTCACATGCCGTGCAACTTTGCCGATGACGACGCACAGTTCGCCTTCGAAATGCACGATCTCTCCATCGGCGGGATACACGATCGACTCGTCCGGGCCGATCACCGCGGTGCTCGGTTTCATGAACAGCACGGGCAGATCCGGAACCGGCTTGCCGACTTCGTTCGAATGCGCCTTGTAGTTGTAGCCGAGACCGAAGATTCTCGGATGCTCGACCGGCGCCAACAGACGCGCACGACTCAATAGATCACGCTCGCCGCTTCGCGCGAGGCCGTCGAACGGCGAACCGGCCAAGCGCGCGATCGTGGCGTCTTCGGACACCAGGCCGTAGTAGGTCGCTCCGTCGAGCGCATAGCGAACAATCTTCTCGGACGACATCGATACTCTCCAGGGTCGTGGTTTTGCTAACGTTAGCAGTGCGGAGGCACGAGGTCAATCCACCTCGTGCGACAGAATGCGCGTATTTCCGCTATTGACAGATCGAATGACGCTCTGCCAGAATTTGTGCAAACGTTAGCAAACAAGGAGACGAGCCATGCAGCCAATCCGTCGTGCCGAAGGCTGCCCTTCGGGCGGGCCTGCCCTTGCGCCCCAGGTACGTGTCCGTCTTACCTCGGGGGAACGGCCGTGAACGAATCGAATCTGCCGGCCTCGGACGGCGTGCCGTTGGCGATACGTCGCGTCGTCACTGGACATGACGAAACGGGCGCATCGATGGTGGCGCACGACGGCGTCGCGCCCCGTTCCGATGCATTCCGGCACGTTCCGGGCATGATGTCCAGGCTCATCTGGGCCACGGACCCTGCCCCTGCGCTGCCGTCCGACGGCACCGATCCGACCTTGTCCGTCACGAGCATCGTGCCGCCGCGATCGGGCACCCGCTTCCTGGTGGTGACGTTTCCGCCGGACCGCGTCTTCGGTGCACCCGGTTTCGATCCGGCCGCGGCCGCTGCTGAAAATCTCGCCATCAGCCCGGGCCTCGCCGAATTGTTCGAAGCCGACGGCATGCATACCACGCCGACGATCGACTACGGAATCGTGCTCGACGGCGAGATTTGGCTCGAACTCGACGACGGACGGGCCGAACTGCTGCGCCGGCATGACGTCGTCGTTCAAAACGGCACCCGCCATGCTTGGCGCAACAAAAGCGACCGCTCCGCGACGCTCGCGTTCGTCTTGATCGGCGCGGCCAAAGACGCGGCGCCCTGAACGCAGGCGACTACGGGCCGCTTACACCATTTCATTCGATCATTTGATCGGCGCTCGCGCGGGCACCGAATACTTCGCCTCGAAGGCATATACAAAGACACCAAGAGAAAAACTTATGACTGATGCAACGATCGCCAACCTACACGGGCGCCGCGTCTGGGATTCTCGCGGGCGACCGACCGTCGAAGTCGAAGTCACGCTGGCCAACGGCGTCAGCGGTCGCGCCATCGCACCCGCCGGCGCGTCCATGGGCACCGGCGAAGCCGTCGATCTGCGCGATGGCGGCAACGCCTTCGGCGGGCTCGATGTGACGAATGCCCTGGCCGGCGTCAACGGACCCATCGCGAGCGCGCTTCGCGCAAAAGATGCCTACGATCAAGCGGGTATCGATGCGGCGCTCGTCGAACTCGACGGCACGCCGAATCTGAGCCGGCTCGGCGGCAATGCGGTCGTCGCGACTTCGATGGCCGTGCTGCATGCGGCAGCCGCTAGCAGCGGGCAACCGCTCTGGCGCTATCTGGCCGGCGACGGCCCCGTGCGCATGCCGCTGCCCGAAATCCAGATCTTCGGCGGCGGCGCGCATGCGGCCCGCCGCGTCGACGTTCAGGATTTCATGGTGATGTGTCCGTCGGCGGGCAGTTTCAGCGAAGCCCTCGAATGGACCGCCGAGGTCTATCGCGCCGCGGGCGCCCTCATGAAGCAAGCGGACAAACTGCAGGGTGTCGCCGACGAAGGCGGGTACTGGCCCGCATTCGACAGCAATGAAGAAGCGCTCGAAGCATTGACGCGCGCGATTTCGGACACCGGGTTACGCCCCGGCAAGGACGTCGGCATCTCGCTCGACATCGCCGCATCGGAATTCGGCCGCGATGGACGCTATACGCTCGCGCTCGACGGAAGGACGCTCGACACCGCTCAATTGATCGACATGCTCGGACGCTGGCTGGATGCCTATCCCATCGTCTCGATCGAGGACCCGCTGGCCGAAGACGACGAACCCGGCTTTCGCCAGTTCACACAGACCTACGGCTCCCGCTGCCAGATCATCGGCGATGACTTTCTGGTGACGAACGCTGCGCGTGTCGAGGCGGCCGCATCGTCGGGCGCGGTCAACGCGGTGCTGATCAAGCCCAACCAGGCGGGCACGGTCAGCGAGGCGCTCGCCGCATTGCGCGCGGGGAAAAAGGCCGGATTCGGCACGATCGTCTCCGCACGCTCGGGCGAAACGGAAGACGTGACGATCGCGCATTTGGCCGTCGGCTGGAACGCCGGTCAGCTCAAGGTCGGCTCGTTCTCGCGCTCCGAGCGCATGGCGAAATGGAACGAGGTGCTGCGCATCGAAGAAGCCCTCGGAAAACAAGCGCTCTTTAGCGGGTGGGCGGCGCTGCCGTTTTACCGCGCGTCGGCAATCGACAGCGGCAGCGCCCGCCGTCAGTGCTAACGTTAGCCACCATTTGCACGATCTGCTTGCACGACCCTTCAGCGAGGACATCCATGCTACCCACCGTCAATCTCAAGCCGCCGTTCAACATCACGCGTGCGAGCCATATCGTATTGAACGTCGCCGATCTGGCGAAAAGCCGCGAGTTCTATGTGGACATCGTCGGCCTCGTCGTCACGGAGGAAACCAGCGACATCTGTTATTTGCGCGGATTGTCCGAGGCTTGCCACCATAGTCTCGTGCTGATTCAGTCGAAGGACGCCGCATCCACCTGCAAGCGCATCGGCTTTCGCGTCTTTCTCGACGAAGACCTCGACCTCGCCTATGCGTTCTTCGAGGAACAAGGGTTGCCGGCGCAATGGGTCGATGTCGCCCACCAAGGGCGGACGCTGCACGTCGAAGACCCGTTCGGCACGAAAATCGAGCTCTGCGCGCAGATGGAAACGCGTCCGCGCCTCTATCTCGACCGCGATAAATTCAAGGGCGCGCACGCCCAACGCATCGACCACTTTCAACTCTTTTCGCCCGATACGTACAAGTCGTGCGAGTTCTACAGCAAGCTCGGTTTTCGCAATTCAGAATACCTGGCGCATGGTGAAACGCTGCTCGGCGCGTTCATGTATCGCAAGGGTACCTGCCTCGATCTGGCCATCGTGCAGAACGACGGACCGTGCATGCATCACTTCGCGTACATCGTGCCCGAATCGCACAATATTTTCACCGCCTGCGATTTAGCGGGCATTTACGGCTATGCGCATGAAGTCGAGCGAGGCCCCGGGCGCCATGGCCCGGGCGGAATGCTGTTCGTCTACCTGCGCGATCCGGACGGCCACCGCGTGGAATTGTGCGACGGCCACTATCAAACGATCGACGTCGAAGTCGAGCCGGTTCGCTGGGATGCCGCCTCGCTCAGCACGAGCGTGCGCTGGGGGCTGCCGGCACCGCACCGGTGGTACTTCGAAGCCTCTCGATTCGAGGGTGCCGAAATCGTCGAAACGTCGAGCAAACCCAAGCCCGAAACGCTCGAAACCTACATCCAAAACCAATCGGCTCTCGGCCGAACTCACACACGGTAACGATTAAATGGCACGCGTCAAATATCTTCAACGTTCCGATCTCGTCGGCGTCAACGATACCTTGTTCGATCGTCTCGAACGCGAACGCAAGGTCCCGACCGCGAATATCTTCCGCGCGCTTGCGCACGCGCCGGATATCCTCGATCAATTCCTGTCTTACGCGAACGCGATCCGCGGCTCGTCGATCAGCCCCAAGCTGCGCGAAATGGCGATCCTTACCGTGGGTCACTGCACGGGATCGGAATACGAGGTCGCGCATCATCAATCGCATGGGCTGAAGGCCGGCATCAGCGCCGAGCAATTGAAAGCCATTCCCGACTTCGAGACGTCGCCTCTTTTCAGCGAAGAAGAACGCGCAGTGATGGCCGTGGCCAAGGAATCGACGCTGAAGGTCGACGTCAGTGACGCAACGTGGCAACGCGTCGCGGCGTTTCTCGACGAACGTCAGCTCGTCGAGTTGGCGCTGAACGTCGCTTGGTACAACTCGGGCGTTCGCATCATGGGCGCGCTGGGTATCGAACTCGAAGACGGCTATCGTTGAGACGCGATGGGCTCGCGCGGCGCTCGCGCAGACGAACAGACAGGCACGGCGATTTGACAAGCATAGAGGTAGACATGGAAAGAACAATGGTTGCAGCGCGGCTGCACGCACTCGGCACCCCAATGACGCTCGACACGATTCCCGTTCCGAAGCCGCGGCCGACGGATGTGCTCGTGCGCGTCAAGGCATGCGGCATCGTGCCCAACATGGCCAATGTCATCAACAACTGGCCGACGTGGTTTCCGCATCAGCCGCTGCCGAAGTTTCCCGCGATTTTCGGGCTGGACCCGGCCGGTGTCGTCGAAGAAGTCGGCGAAGCCGTCATCAATGCGAAACCCGGCGATCGCGTCTATGTGAGCCCGCTGCGCTCCTGCGGTTCATGCAAAGCGTGCCGGGCAGGCCGGCGTAGCGAATGCCGCTATTACACGCTCAACGGCTACTTCAGTACGAGCCGCGACGGTCAGCGTATTTTCGATCTGTATCCCTACGGCGGTTTCAGCGAGTACATGACAGCGCCCGAATATGCGCTCGTCAATATCCCGGACAATCTGAGCTTCGAGCAGGCGGGGCGCTTCGGCTATCTGGGCACATCGTACGGCGCGTTGAAGAATGCGGGCGCCGGCTCGGGCCAAGTCGCGTTGATCGACGGCATCACGGGCACGCTCGGCGTGGCTTCGACGATGCTCGGCCTCGCGATGGGCCTCACGCGCATTCTCGGCACGGGGCGAGACGAGCATCTGCTCCAGCGCATCAAGGCGATCGCACCCGATCGCATCGAAGTCATGAGACTCGGCGACGGATCGGTGGGCGATTGGGCCAAGTCGCTGACGGGCGGCGAAGGCGTCGACTTCGTCATCAGCGCGCTCGGCGCAAAGGCGCCTGCCTCGACGATGCTCGATTCGATGAAGGGCGTCAGACGCGGTGGCAAGGTCGTCAACGTCGGCGGCGTGGCAGAGGACCTTCCCATCGACGTCAAATGGCTGATGGACGAGCAGGTGCATTTGATCGGCTCGAACTGGTTCACGACGGCTCAAGGCCAGGAAATGGCGGATATGGTCGGCACAGGCGCCCTCGACCTTTCATATCTCGAACACCGCAAATTCCCGCTGTCGCGCGTCAATGAGGCAATCTCCGGCCTCAAAGATCGCGATGGCGGCTTCAGCAACTACGTCGTCATTCCTTAAGCTCTTATCCTGCGAGCGCCGTACAAGCGCGGCAGTCGCGCTCCAGGTGACGATGCGCCGGTCGGCCAGCTCATTCGAGCTGGCCTTTTTTTATAGGCTCGTCACCGGCGCCCCTCCTGTTTCGCTCGATCGCCATTACCCGCATTACGCGCATCGCCGGCAACGGTGCATTCCCCGCCATAGGTATTCACCCTAATCGCTCACCTCACTACACTGCTTACATCGGTTGCAATCAATCGATCGAGATCGACAACGGATGTCGCAGTCCAATACAGAGGTAGCCATGAAGAACACGCTGATGCAGACCATCGTCGTTGCAATCGCCGCAACGGCGCCGATCGTTGCGCTCGCGCAAGCGCAGGGCCCGGCACAGGTCACGCGCGCCCAGGTCAGGAGCGAACTCGTTCAGTGGGAGCAATCCGGCTACTCGCCGCTCGGCAGCAACATCGACTATCCGGGCAACCCGCAGGCAGCCGAGGCGCGTGCAAGCGTGCAGGCGAACAACGCGGAGGCGACGACCTACGGCGGCAAGCCGGGAGGATCGACCGAAGCGGGCTCGCGTGCCGCCGCTCCCGCGAAATCGCTGTATCTCGAGAACGCCGGCTCGCTGTACGTCGGCGACTAGGGTCCCGGCTCGAGGATCGTCAGCGTGGGCGGTCTATCGCCGCCAACGCACGATGGTCGGCCTCGAACGCCGCGGGCAGATCCTCGCGCAGGAAAGCGATCCATGTGCGGATCTTCGCATCGACGAAATGCCTCGATTGATACAGCGCATGGACGAGAACGGGCTGCACGTCATACCCGCGCAGAACCCTGACGAGGGCGCCCGAAGTGAGGCCGGGCAGCGCAACGGCGGCGGGCAAAATGCCGATTCCGAGACCGCTCCTGACCGCCGGCTCGAGTGCCTCGATCACGTTGACGGCATAACGCGGCGCACCGATCTCCACGGCGACGGGTGCGTCGGCGCCATCGAAGACCCACTTGTTGAACGGAAACACCGGCGTGGCGAGCTGCAGACAGGAATGACGACACAAGTCCTCAGGCGTCTCGGGCTCGCCATGAGCCGCAATGTAGCGCGGCGAGGCACAGACGACGCCCGAAGTGCTTCCGAGCCGAACGCTGATCAGCCCCGAATCGGGTAGCCCGGGCGCGACGACGATCGATACGTCATAACCTTCAGCCAAGATGTCAGGCACCGTCCCCGACAACGTCAGCTCGATCCGCAAGGAAGGGAACTGCTCCTGATATCGCAACACGGCAGGTACGACGAGATGATGTCCGAAGCTCGACAGCGCGTGCACGCGCAAACAACCCGACGGGTGCTGCCGAGCGGCATTCGCTTCCGCCTCCGCCTCGTCGATGTTCGCCAAAATCTGCCTGCATCGATGTAGATATCGTTCGCCCGCTTCCGTTAGCGTTGTGTGTCTCGTGGTTCTATACAGCAGCCGAGAACCCAGATGATTTTCCAGCGACGAGATGGCGCGCGATGCCACGGAAGTCGTCACGTTGAGCTTGCGTGCCGCCGCCGCGAAGCCCCCCTCCGAAGCGACTTTCGCAAAGACGCGCATACATTGAAGTGTGTCCATGGCAATTTTGCGGGCCGCGGTTCGGCGAGGATTCCCACGGGAACCATGTCGCCCGCGTGTTACGGAGAAAGGAAGCGCGGCATCGTTTAGCCAGCCGACAATCGCTCGATCCATGCGCCGAAGGCGCTCACGAATCGCTTCAGGAAGTCGGTCGTAGCGGCATGGTTCAAAGCGCCGCTATCGTCGAAGAGCGCGGTCACGTTGCCAACGTATACCTCCGGCGTCGCCATCACGTTCACCCCGAGACAAACCAAAGACTGCCTGAGATGATGACTGGCGCCGAATCCGCCCATGGCGCCCGGCGAGGCGCTCACGACCGCCGCCGGCTTACCGTTGAGAACGCTCGATCCAAACGGTCGCGAAAGAACATCGACAGCATTCTTCAACACGGCCGGAACCGAACGGTTGTATTCAGGTGTCACGAACAGGATGGCATCCATGCTGGCCAACCGGTTGCGTATCTCCAGCCACGGAGCGGGCGCGTCCGCCTCCAGGTCGTCGTTATAGAACGGCAGCGCCCCAATTTCGACGATTTCCATCGAGAGCGCGGGACGCGCAAGTTTCGCTAGCGCATAGGCCAGCATCCGGTTGAACGATTTCTTGCGCAGACTTCCAACCAACACCGCCACCTTATACGGTACGGACATCGACTCCCCCTTTTCTTTCCGATGAATGCTATCGTTAGCATAGCATAGAGCTTTAATTGGGCGGAGAATATGCTGAGGCTTCGTGGGCCACAAAGGACATTCGCCATGAACTCGACCACCCCCTTTTTCCGTGGAGCGTTGGCTTGCATCGGCTTGGCGCTGTCGGCGTGCGGTGCGACGCCTCCCGCTCCCGCGAGCTCGCTTCGCACTTCCGCCCAATCAACCGACGCTCGACCGATAACCATCGTGTCCGGCACATACGGGGAAAACTGCGGCACGGCACTCGGCAACGCCACGCTCGAGCTATCGCATCAATGCGACGGCCGCCGAAGCTGCAGCTACGTTCTTCCTCCCGCTACGCGCAACGCCAAGCCCGCCTGCCGCCGCGACTTCCGCGCTGAATGGCGGTGCAGCGACACCGAATTGCACACGGCCAGCCTGAGCGCCGGAGCTCGATCCGGCGACGTCCTGGTCCTCAGCTGCGAGAGAGAGAACGGCGCAGGTAAATGACGTGAGCAAGGCCTGGCGGGTGATGCTCTGGAGGCATCGCCCGCCGCAGAAAACGGCATTGGGCATGCGGCTTTGGGTCGGCGATAGTAAAGGCAACCGGGGCGCCGCCCCGATGCCTAGGGATCGCACCATGTCCAATCTTGCATCGCTTATCGCCACTGACGTCGATTTCGAGCGCACGGGTTTTCAGACCGGCACGCTCAGGCTTCCCTGGTCGCACGATCGGTCGGGCTACGGCCATGTTCCCATCCCGCTTGCCGTGCTCAACGCCGGAGCGGGCACTGGTCCCACCGTTCTGCTGACGGGCGGCAACCACGGCGACGAATACGAAGGCCCTGTCGCGCTGATGAAACTGTTGCAGCGACTTCCTTCGATTACCATACGCGGCCGTCTCATCGTAATCCCGGCCCTGAACTTTCCGGCTTTCATCAACGGCACACGCACGTCGCCCATCGACCGCGGCAATCTGAACCGGCTTTTTCCTGGCGCACGCAACGGGCAGCCGACCGAGATGATCGCGCACTACGTTGAAACCGAGTTGCTTCCACGCGCCGATATCGTGATGGACTTCCATGCCGGAGGTGCGTCGTTCGAACACCTTCCCACGCTTCTTGCGTCGCCACCGGGCGGGGGCGAACGTCGCGAGCTCTATTTCGACCTTATCCGCGCATTCGGTGTGCCGAATACGATGATCATGAATCTGCTCGGCGAAGACCGGACGTTCGCGGCGGCGGCCGAACGTCACGGAAAGCTGTTTCTTTGCGGTGAATTTGGCGGCCATGCGGGCTGCGACGCGGCCAACCTGGCTATCGTCGAAAGCGGGCTGCACCGCACACTGTACCGGCTTGGCGTCGTTCCGGAAGACCATCCGTCGCCTGCTGGACAGACGCGCTTTTTGCGCGTGGAAGGTGCGCGGCACTATGTGTATTCGCCGCTTCCCGGCGTCTTCGAACCTGCCTTCGCGCTCGGCGATCGCGTTCGGGAAGGACAGATCGCGGGCCGGCTTTTCGATCCGCACCGCCCGTGGCAAGCGCCGCAGGAAATCCGGTTTCATGCCGACGGCACGGTGGTTTGCATGCGCACATTTGCGCGCGTGGAACCCGGTGATTGCATCGCATTGCTGGCGGCGGATGCCTGCATCGATTGAGCGCCGAAGAAGCATAACAATGGCGGTGACTTCCTATTTTCCCGACTCATCATGCGGAGACAATGTATGAGCGCCCATCCTCCTTTGGCCCAGCAGGCAGAGGACGCTGCCCCGCCTGCTTTCAGCGACGTGCGTCCTGCCTACGTCGTAGCGCTGTTTTTCGTCTGCTTCGCGTTCTCATATCTGGATCGCCAAGTCGTCAGCATTCTCGTGCAGCCGATCAAGCAATCGCTCGCGCTCACCGATACGCAAATCGGCCTGCTGCAAGGCCTTTCGTTCACCATGTGCTATGCAACGGCCGGCGTTTTCGTCGCACGGCTTGTCGATCGAGCCAATCGCGTCAAACTGATTGCCGCTTGCATTGCAATCTGGGCGATCTCTACAATGGCGTGCGGCTTCGCCTCGAACTTCCCGGAACTGCTGGTTGGCCGGGCAGGCACTGCGATTGCCGAGGCGGGGTTGAGTCCAGCGGCTCTATCGATCTTCAGCGACATTTTTCCGCCGCGCCGCGTGGCGCGCGCGAGCAGCGTATTCATGCTCGGGCCGTATGTGGGAGGCGGCATCGCTCTCTTCGGCGGCGGCATGCTGCTATCGGCGGCACATGGTTCAGGCGGCGCATGGCTTTCGGCACATGGCGTTCAACCGTGGCAAGCCGTGTTCGTTGTAGTCGGATTGCCCGGTCTAGTATTGGCTGCGCTGGTGGCATTCACGGTTCGCGAACCGGTCCGGCTCGAGACCCTCGTGGATGCGAAGCAGGCCAGGGAGGTCATGCCGTCCCTGCGCGATGTCTTGATCGAACTGTTCGTGCGCAATCGCTTCTGCCTGCCTTATTTCGCGGCATACGTGGCGCTCATTACGTTGTTCTATTCGCACGCCGCCTGGTTTCCGACCTTGCTGATGCGGCATTTCCACCTTGCACCGAAGACGATTGGTCAACTGGCCGCGCCCGCATACATGATCGGCGGCACGCTCGGCGTTGCGTGCGCCGGCATGCTCGCGTCACGCGTCACGGACGAAAGCGCGTTGCGCAAGGTGTTGGGTTTTTCCGCCGCCGCGGTTGCAACGCTCGTGCCGGCCGCGATCGCCATGCCGCTCGTGGGTAATAGCACGGTGGCAGTCGTGCTTTATGGGGCCTGCGCGTTCGCTGCGAGCATTGCGATGGGATTGGCGCCCGTCCCGTTGCAGATCGCCGTGCCGAACCGCATGCGCGGCCGCTCGCTCGCATTGCTCGTATTCATGACCAACGCGATCAGCGGCGGCGTGGGGCCGCTGGCGGTCGGTGCGCTGAACGAGCACCTTGGGCACGGAGGCGACAGCCTCGGCGTGGCGCTGGCCTTGACCGGCGGCGTGTCCGCGCTGATCGGCGCAGCGCTTTATGCCGTCGCCATGCGGCGTGTGCGCGTTGTGGAGGCTGACCTCCGGTGACGTGATGCATAGCCCGCTTGTTTAACGGCGGCGAATAGCGATGCCTTTTTCGAGCATCGCTTTCGGCCAATGTCGCCGGCTCCTCATCCGGGCAAACGTCAAACGCGTCATTCACCTGCTAGTTTTCATCCGCGCTGTAGACCGTCAATCCTTCGACTGGGTCCATCGGTGCATCCCACGGGCGCGCGGCAATGGCCCGCATTGCTGCTTCATAGCCGGCGCGCTGTCGCGAAGCGATGCCGGCTGGGGTGAAATCGATATCCTTTAACTGGTCGTCCCCATCCAGGCGAGGCGCAGCAAGTTTGATCATGCGCATGGTGGTGTGGCACCCCCAGGCGGCAAGCTCCTGGACTTCTGACGAGGCGCGCTCCGTTTCCGGCAGACGCTTGACCAGTTCGCGGATCACATGGCGCAGACGGTGAATCTGCTGCTGACGCGCGATGTGACTATCGGTGCGACTGGCGTACTGGATGTCCTTTTGCCGTTCCGATATCTGCCATATGCTTTCCGGCTCCGGGCCGATCGGGTTCCATACCTGCACCGAGAAGATGACCGAACTCTTGCGGGGCTTGTCATCCAGTACCACCTCGACCGGGGTGTTGGAATAGACGCCGCCGTCCCAATACGGTTCTCCGTCGATCCGCACTGCCGGGAACGCCGGCGGCAGCGCGCCCGAGCTCATGATGTGCGCGGCATTCAGCCGTTGATCGCGCGAATCGAAGTAGCGCATCGCGCCCGTGCAGGCGTGAACTGCGCCCACGGTCAATCGCGGATGGCCCGCGTTCAGCAGATCGAAGTCGACCAGCGAAGAAAGCGTATCGCGCAACGGCTCGATCATGTAATACGACGCTCGATCCACCCCGAGACGGGCGAGCGGCCCGAGCCAGGATGTCGGATTGGGCTGGAAGAATCCTTCGATGCCCCCGCCGATGATCATCCATTTCGCAAAGATTTTGTCCCAACTCGGCCAAGCAACGGATACGTCCAGGCGGGTTCGGTCGGTCACCTGGTTCCAGAATTCCGCCAGCCGTTGATAACGGCGCTCCGGTGGATTTCCGGCGATCAAGGCTGCGTTGATCGCACCAATGGAGGTGCCGATCACCCAGTCGGGCTGTATGCCCGCTTCGTCCAGCGCCTGATAGACACCAAGCTGATACGCGCCTAACGCACCACCACCCTGAAAGACGAGTACGACTTGCCCGGGCAACTCTGTGCGCGCTGGTGGGTTTGCTCTCATCGATTGCCTCGCTCGTCTTTTCGTCAGCGCGACCGGGGTAAGGTGCCCCACGCACAGTTTCACGGGTGGGGGCAGCGGTACGCGGGGCGAGCGCTAATCGATTGCCGCGATGGGATCCCGCTTACTTGGCGTTGCGTGACGGCGTGCAACGATAGGATCCGATGCCATCAACAAGTGTAGGACGATCGGTCTACGCTGCCGTCAATTCGGCGAGCTTTGCCACGGTGTTCATGTTGCGGGCGGTTCCGGACTTGGCGGCCGGAATCTTCAGCTTCGAGTGCGCCATTCCATCTCCATAGTGCACGTAGATCTCCCGCTTTCCGAGCGCGATCTCTTCCATCTGCTGGCCGCTCACGCCGGCCAGGGTGTCAGCTGGTGGCGGCGCATCGAGGAAGATAGCGACCGTTCGATTCGGCGCAGCCGATCGGAAAGGATTGTCGGCAAGAACCGCATCCAGTTCCGCACCGGTTCGAATCATAACGCCCACCTGCTTGCCGGCGTATGTCTCCAGGCAACGCTCCAGCTTCGTCTTCACCGAGGCTCCGGAGAGCTTGCTTTCGAAGACGACGTTGCCGCTCGCGATATACGTGCGTACCTTGGCAAAGCCGATGGATTCGCACATCGCCCGCAGCTCGGACATTGCGAGTTTGCCCGTGCCGCCGACGTTCACGGCACGCAAGAGAGCGACATATGTGTTCATCGGTGCATTCTATCGCCACATCCGTCGACGTTGCGTTGGGAATGGATTGGAACGCAACAACTTGCAAAGTTGACATGTAGGTACATCGACGTAGCATATTCAGCATGAATTCATTGCCATTACGGGCTCCGTGATCGTGATTGCCAAGCGTTCGTTGCGCGACCGACTCAGGCATTGGGTTTTGCCGGCCGGCGCCGACAGCGCCGCACGCGTGCTGCTGATCAGCCGGAGTTTGCGCGGCTTATGTGACGGATACGTCGCTGTACTGCTGCCTGCATACCTGCTCGCACTGGGCTTGGGCAAACTCGACGTCGGTCTGGTGAGCACCGCGACGCTCATCGGCTCTGCGGTCGCCACAATCGTCGTCGGCGCGCTCGCGCATCGTTTCGCGGCGCGTAGGATGTTCATGGTCGCGGCCGCACTGATGATTGCGACCGGCATCGCGTTCGGTGCGTTATCGTCGCTTTGGCCGCTTCTGATCGTGGCATTCGTCGGCACGCTCAATCCGAGTTCGGGCGATGTCAGCGTTTTTCTGCCGCTCGAGCAGTCGCGTCTTGCCGAGTCAGCCGCAGGCAATGCCCGCACGGCATTATTCGCACGCTACAGTCTGGTCGGCTCGGTGTCAGCCGCGGTCGGTTCTCTCGCGGCAGGTATCCCCGAGTGGCTGCCCGATCATACGCGAATCGCCCCGCTTCCCGCGATGCGCATGATGTTCTTGCTGTATGCCATTACAGGCATCGTCATCTGGTTCCTCTATCGTAGGCTGCCGCGCGCGCCCCTTGATGCCGAGCGTCGCTCGGCGCCGCTTGGGCAATCACGGCGCATCGTGACGCACCTCGCGCTACTGTTTAGCGTAGACGCGTTTGCCGGTGGCCTGGTCGTCAATTCGCTGCTGTCCCTATGGCTCATGCAGCGCTTTGGCCTGTCTCTGAGCGCAGCGGGCCAGTTCTTCTTCTGGGCCGGGCTCTTGAGCGCAGCGTCCCAACTTGCGGCGCCACCCCTCTCCCGCAAGATCGGCCTGCTCAACACGATGGTGTTCACGCATATCCCTGCCAGCCTGTGTCTGATCGCCGCGGCGTTTACCGCATCGCTTCCGGCGACCTTGACGCTCTTGCTGATCCGCAGCGCGTTATCGCAGATGGATGTCCCTACACGCACAGCCTACGTGATGGCAGTCGTCACACCGGTAGAGCGACCCGCCGCCGCGAGTTTCACATCCGTGCCGCGCAGCCTTGCCGCGTCGCTCGCACCAACGTTGGCGGGCGGCCTGATTGGAATGGGATGGCTCGGTGTGCCGCTCGTTGCCTGTGGCGCATTGAAGATCGCCTACGACCTTTCGCTGCTATTCGCCTTTCGCCACGTCAAACCGGAGCCCTAAGCCGTCAAGACTTGATGCACGTCGACGTCGTGATGTGGTCTGCGAGTCACGCCTTGACGGAAGTCAACGTCGTTACGCTCGTTCGGCTTGGTATGCCAGCGCGGCCCGTGCAGCGTGGCAAAATGACCGTTCACGACGAAATCCGGAAGGTGCGATATGTCGATCCTTGTGGGAACCGCATCGTGGACCGATAAGACGCTCATCGAGTCAGGGGCGTTTTATCCGAAGGGCTGCACAAGCGCCGAGGCGCGTTTGCGGTTCTATGCGAGCGTCTTCCCCTTGGTCGAAGTCGATTCGTCGTATTACGCGATGCCAAGCCCCAGCAACAGCGTCTTGTGGGTCGAGCGCACACCGCCGAATTTCGTGTTCGACATGAAGGCGTTCCGGCTTTTCACCGGCCACCAGACCGAACCAAAATTCTTTCCGAAGGATTTGCTGGCCGAGCTACCGAAGACGGACAAGAAAAATCTTTATTACAAAGACGTGCCCGACCCAGTCATCGATGAGCTATGGGCACGTTTCTTCGAAGCGCTTCGCCCGCTGCATGAGGCCGGAAAGCTAGGGTCCGTCCTGTTCCAGTTTCCGCATTGGGTGACGCCCGCGCCGAAATCCATGACACACGTTGAGCACTGCGCCGAACGCATGCATCCGTTCTTGACGGCCTTTGAATTTCGCCACGAAAGCTGGCTGAACGACAAGCACCGCGATTCAACGCTTGCGATGGAACGCGAACGCGGCATCGTGCATGTCATCGTGGACGCACCGGAAGGCGTCAAGAACCGCGCACATAGCGTCTGGGAAACCACCTCGAGCGAACTTGCAATCGTGCGGCTGCATGGCCGGAACATCGAAACGTGGGGTGGTGCAAGCAGCGCCGCTGAACGATTTAACTACGAATATTCCGACGAAGAACTGCGCGAACTGGTTGACCCGATCAAGGCAATTTCCAGCCGGGCCGCGCGCACACACGTTGTGTTCAACAACTGCTATCGAGACGTGGCACAACGAAACGCGCTTGCGATACGGGCGATGCTATCGTGAGCCGTCCGATCAAACGAAGGAGCAGCCTCGGTATTGCTCGGCCCGCTGCGCGCCCGGCCTGAACAGTGGAGCAGCCGCGATGGTCGTGGTCGTCGTGTCCCCGGCATTGCGCGACGCTGGGCACCGCTCGCGCGGATTGCCTGAAGAAATTGCACGATATCCTGCGCAGTATCACGGGCGCCGCGCATCCACGTCATCTGGAAGGTTGCCGATCGAATAGCGCAATCACCCCTGTTCATACCAACCTTTCGATGTATTGACGATTTTCACGACCAGCAGCATCACCGGCACTTCGATCAGGACGCCCACTACCGTGGCCAATGCCGCCCCCGATTCAAAACCGAAGAGGCCGATGGCAGCCGCCACGGCCAGCTCAAAGAAATTCGACGCTCCAATCAATGCCGAAGGGCATGCCACGTTGTGCTTTTCGCCAACTAGGCGGTTGAGCCAGTACGCCAACGCCGAATTGAAAAACACCTGAATCAGAATCGGCACCGCAAGCAACGCGATGATCAGCGGCTGCTCGAGAATAGCTTGACCTTGGAAGGCAAACAGCAGCACCAAGGTAGCCAGCAGTGCGGAAATGGACCACGGTCCAATCTTGGTCATCGCGGCATCGAATACGCCCTGCCCCTTGAACATGAGCCTCTTTCGCCAGATTTGAGCAAGCGCGACGGGGATGACGATATACAGCACGACGGACGTCACCAGCGTCGCCCACGGCACTGCAATAGCGGACACGCCCAGCAGCATGCCGACCAGCGGGGCAAACGCGAAGACCATGATCGTGTCGTTCAATGCCACCTGCGACAACGTGAACAATGGGTCGCCATCGGACAATTTGCTCCAGACGAACACCATCGCGGTACACGGCGCCGCGGCGAGCAGAATGAGGCCTGCGACGTAGCTGTCGAGCTGGCTTGCCGGCAGCAAAGAGACGAACAGGTGGCGGATGAACAGCCATCCGAGGAACGTCATCGAGAACGGCTTCACCAGCCAGTTGACGAACAAGGTGACGCCAATGCCGCGCACATGCTGCCTGACTTGATGAAGTGCGCCGAAATCCACCTTGACGAGCATTGGGATAATCATCACCCAGATAAGCACGCCGACCGGCAGATTGACGTGGGCCAGCTCCATCTTGCCCACCGCATGAAAAACGCTTGGCGCCGCCTGCCCCGCTGCAATGCCTGCGACGATGCAAAGCAGTACCCAGATCGACAAGTAACGCTCGAAGATGCTCATCGTCGCTTTAGCGGCGCGCTTGCCAGTGGTTGCGCATTGAACGGCCATCGCTACCTCTCACAAACCCAATGCTTCGAGCACTGCCGGCACCAGACGGGCGCGGATATCGTCTCGGACTGCTACAAAGCTGTCGAGCGACTCACCGTGGGGATCATGGAAGCCGACGTGGATCCGCTTGACCGGACGCGGGAAGATGGGACAGCTTTCCCTCGCGTTGTCACACACGCTGACGACCAAGTCGATGGGTTCTTCCATGACGGCTTCGACGGATTTGGGAAAGAGACCGTCGGTCTGCAGACCGGCCAATTTCAGCGCTTCAATCGCACCGTCGGCCACTTTCGGTTGAGGAGAAGTACCCGCCGAAATGGCTCGGACGCGGCCAGCCAGATCGTGGTTGAGGATAGCTTGGCCCATTTGAGAGCGGCACGAGTTGCCAGTGCATAGCACGAGAACGGTCTTGGACATGATTCGATTAAATACATCCGTTCGGATCGCCGCCGGCGTGCTGGCTCGTCCGCCCACGGGTGTACATGGGATGCCGCCGCAGCAGTTCTCGGTCAGGAATGCCAGCACGGCATTCATCGCCGGGTAATTTGCTGAATAGATCATGAACCGACCCTGCTGCAGAACCGTGACCAGCTCCGCATGAACGAGCTCTTTCATGTGAAAAGACAAAGAAGACGGCGCGATTCCCAGCCGCGCTGCGATCTGGCCGGCGGCCATCCCGGCGGGACCAGCTTGAACGAGCAGCCGGAACACAGCGAGTCTCGACTCTTGTGCCAGGGCGCTGAGTGCGCGAACCACGTGTTTCGTTTCCATATTTCAATAATACTTGAAATATTGAGTTGATCAAGCATGGTGGGCCCACCGTCCCCCTGATCCTCGGCGTTTCGACGAGACCCTTTAGAGCCGGACCACCAATAGAAGGTCCCGCCGGCGCCAAGTCGGCGATGTCGACTCGGTCGGTGAGGGACTGCACAATGCATGGGTGAAGCCATGCAGCGCCGCGAATTTGTCCCCTAAAATACCCCGGGGATTTTAAGTTTCGCTTAAGGCGCACTGTCTACGGTGAACGCTTTCTGAGATTTTCACTGGCGGCGCGCAGCTCGATGTCAGATCTACATTCACCCGACTCCCCATTGCATTCGCTTCCCGGCAATTTCGTGCAAGCGCAGCGCGAATAGCTGTCGCCGCCACGCGCACGAGCATCCGCGCGAACTTCGTCTACGCACGCATTCGGGCTCTCGCACCGGACGCGATCGCCGGCGACACCGGGCGTCCGCCCGAACCTGTCGTCACTTTGCTCACCGCTTTTCCCGTCGTCATCCATGGCCCTCCCTGCACCCGTTGTGCCCATGACGCGCATCGGCAAAGCCGTACTCGTTTGCGCGTTCAGTTCCGCCTGCGTCGCCCTCGTGATCTCGCCACCGAAACGGGGCTCTCACCCGGACGACGACATCCCGGCTGCCGCACGCGACACCGATGTACCGCGCGCAGCACAACCCCTCGGTGCATCGGCTACGGACGCGCTCTACAACGACGCACCCTCCGGTCATACGCCCAGGGTGGGCACACCATCCGCCCCGGCCACCGCACCCCGTCCCGTCACCCGCTCCGTGACCATCGATTCGAGTTTCACGGAAGCGATGCAGCGCCTCGGCCTCGATGCGAGCGTGACCGCATTGCTCGTGCGCTCGTTCGCCGGACAAATCGATTTCCGCCGCGACCTGCGCAAGGGCGACACCATCAGTCTCGTGATGCGTCCCGCTAATGTGGACAACGCGCCCGACGCCGCGAGCAGCGTACAAGCCAACGACGACATTCCGCTCGCCGTGCGCGTCTCGCGCGGCGACACGGATCACGATCTGTTCCTGCATCGCGATCTGCGCGGCAAGCCGTTCTACTACACGGCCAATGGCCGATCCGGTGCGCCCTCCTTCGCGCGCTATCCGCTCGCGTTCATGCGCGTGTCGTCGAATTTCGCCGCACGCCGCCTCGACCCCGTCACTCATCAATGGCAAAGCCACGATGGCGTCGATCTCGCCGCGCCGGCGGGCACGCCCGTGCACGCCACCGCTCGCGGCACGATCTCATACATCGGCTGGGAAACCGGCTACGGCAAGATCGTCGTGATCGACAACGTGCCGCCGTATCAGACGGCGTTCGCCCATCTGTCGCGTTTCGCGAAGGGCCTGCATCGCGGCACTCACGTGCGGCGCGGCCAGGTGATCGGCTTCGTCGGCAAGACCGGCTGGGCGACGGGGCCGCATCTGCACTATGAAGTGCGCGTCGCAAACGTGGCGCGTAATCCGCTGACCGTGACGCTGCCCGGTGACACGCCGTTGCACGGCGACGAGCGCAAGCGATTCGCGCAGCGCGCGAATCGCCTCGCCGCACTGTTTTGAGCGCAAGCGCAATGCGCCGCTGGGGGGCCCTGTTCGTCGCGCTATTCGTCCTGCCGGTCGTCACGCCATGGGTCTTCACCCGTCCCGCGTTCGCGCGCGCGGGCGTCCACGCTCGGCATGTTCAGCTTCGTCCCGCGGTGCGCGCGCGTGCCGCTATGGTCGTGGATCTCGCGACGGGGCGCACGCTGTACGCAAAGCATGCCGATCAGCGCATGCCCATCGCGTCTCTCACGAAACTGCTGACGGCGATGGTGGTGCTCGACTCGAAGCGCTCGCTCATCAGGCCCGCGCGCATCACCCACGCCGACATCGACCGGCTCAAGTGGTCGCGCTCGCGCCTGCCGGTCGGCTCGCTGCTGCTGAGGCGCACGATGCTGCACATCGCGCTGATGTCGTCCGAAAATCGCGCAGCGTTGGCGCTGAGCCGCGACTATCCGGGCGGGCGCGCCGGATTCGTACGCGCGATGAATCGCAAGGCGAAGCGTCTGCACATGCGGCACAGTCACTTCGTGGATCCGACCGGGCTTTCGCCGCACAACGTGTCCACCGCGCGCGACCTGACGCGACTTGCGCGTGCCGCGTATCGATACCAGCAGATCCGCCTGTACTCGACCTCGCGCCAGAAGCTGGTGCTGGGCGGCGCCGGGCCGCTGATGTACCACAACACAGATCCGCTCGTGCACAACGTCGCGTGGCACGTCGTGCTGCAAAAGACGGGTTTCACCAACGAAGCGGGCCACTGCCTCATCGTCATGACGCCCGTGCATGGGCACATGATGCTGATCGTACTGCTCGGCGCCCCGACACCTCAGGCACATTTTCAGGACGCCATCGATCTGCGGCGCTGGTTGGCACGAGCGAATCTTCGACAAGGCCGTCACCGTTGAGCCGCCGCGCTTTTGGGTCGAGTCGCGCGAAATTGCGGGGTTGGGACGGATGGCCTTGTATGTCACACTGTGATGCAACTCCATCGGGGCTTCGACATCGGGCCCCCTTGCACCGGGAGAACACCCCTGAACGGTTGGCACATAGCAATTGCGGCGGGACTCTGCGTGCTGCTCGTGGCCTGTTCGCGCCGCGAAAGCATCTTCTCACTGTCGCCCGCGTTTACCGCGAAGTCCAGCATTTCCGCGTCCGACGTGGCGGACTGCGTCGTACAGCGATGGAAAAACGGCACGCGGCGTCTGCATCGGGGTGAAGGCGGCACAGCCATCACCCTGCGCGCCGAAACGTTCTTCAGCGGCGCGGCGATTGGTCTGCGCGTCGAGCCGGAGGGGCGGCATACACGCGTCGAATACTTTCGGCGGCGCCGCACCGAGCCGCTTTACTGGTCGATGGTGCGCGGGTGTCTTCAGCCCGAGGCGAGCCGCGAAACGGACAGCGCGCCGGCCGTCCCGCAGTCATGAATCCCCCGCGCAACACGCATCGCATCAGGCAATCCGAAGTGCTGGGCAACAGCACCTACCTTCGGTTCCGGTTGCGGTCGGCGCTGCTTGGCGCAACGTTCGCCCTGGCATTCGGTGCATTGGGCGTGCGCGCCTTCTGGGTGCAATGCATCAACGACGGCTTCTACCAGCTTCAGGGCGACATCCGCCAGGTCCGTGATTTCACCGTACACGCGGCGCGTGGCCGCATTCTCGACCGTAACGGCCACATCCTCGCGATGAGCCTGCCCACCCGCGCGCTATGGGTGGACGCGCGCGACGTGCCGAGCGTGCCGCCCGGCAAGCTCGCCTCGGTGGCCACGCTGCTCGGCATCCACCGCGCCCACGTGCAAGACGTGTATCGCGAGCATCGCGCCTTCGCCTATCTGCGGCGACAGGTGCCGCTCGCCACCGCGAAAGTCGCGATGCAACTCGACATACCGGGCCTCTACGCCGAGCGCGACTATCGACGGTTCTACCCCGAGGGCCCGATTGCCGCGCAGGTGACAGGCTTCGCGGACGTCGATGGCCGGGGCCAGGAAGGGATCGAACGTGTCGGCAACCGCATCCTCACCGGCGTGGACGGCAACCGGCGCGTGTTGCGCAACGCACGCGGCCAGATCATCGATACGCTGGGTTTCGTCGCCCCGAAGCCTGGCGAGGACATCCGTCTCTCCATCGACCGATCCATTCAGTTCGCCGCCTTCAAGGCGGTGCGGGACGCGGTGCGGCGCACCGGCGCGCAAGCCGGCTCCGCAGTCGTGCTGAACGCTCGAACAGGTGAAATACTCGCGATGGCGAACTGGCCGACCTATGATCCGAACAAGCGCGCAGCGCGCAGTGGCCAGCAGATCCGCAATCGCGCGGTGACCGACGTCTTCGAGCCGGGCTCCGTGCTGAAGCCGCTGACGATTGCGCTTGCGCTACAGCGCCATGTCGTCACGCCGGATACGATCGTGCCCACCAACGGCGGCCGCCTGAAGCTCGACCACGCCGTAATTCACGACGATGCCGATTTCGGCGTGTTGACAGTTTCGCAGGTGATCCAGAAGTCCAGCAACGTCGGCACGACGAAAATCGCGCTGCAGCTCACGCCGCGCGACATGTGGCACAACTTCCGTGCAGTGGGACTGGGGCGCGCGCCCTCGGCAGGATTGCCGGGTGCGGCGGCAGGCCACGTGCGCCCATATCAGCACTGGCGACGCATCGAGCAGGCGACGATGTCGTACGGCTACGGCCTGTCGGCTTCGCTGCTGCAGCTCGCGCAGGTTTACACCATCTTCGCGAACGAGGGCGTATTCGTTCCCGCGACGATTCACGCGCATGGCGCCGCGCCTGTGCATGGCCGGCGTATCTATTCGCCACTTGTCGCGCGCGAGGTACGCGCGATGCTCGAAAGCGTGGTAACGAAAGACGGCACCGCGCCGCAGGCGCAGGTCCCGGGGTACACCGTCGCGGGCAAGACCGGCACCGCCTACCACTGGACCGCGAAGGGCTACGACCACAGCCAATATCGCGCGTCGTTTGTGGGAATCGTGCCGGCGCACGCGCCTCGCGTGATCATCGCGGTGTCCATCGACCGCCCGCACAAGGGCTCACACTTCGGCGGCGCCGTGTCGGGGCCTGCCTTCGCCGATATCGCCTCGAGAACCATGCACATTCTCAACGTCTCGCCCGACGTGCTGACGACCGACAACGCTTCTCCGGATGCGTCGTCCACTTGAGTCAGGCGAACCCGTCGCTGCGGTTCGTCGGCCGGCACCTGCCGGTCCCGGCTTTCGTGATCGAAAGCCAGACTTTTGGGCACGGGCCCCATGTCTGCATCAGCGCGGCGTTGACAATGATGGAAGCGGAGATTGCATTTCGCGCCATACTGGCACGATGGCCGCGGATCGCACTGGTTGACGAGCGGCCCAGCTGGAACGGCAATCCCGTTTACCGAGGTTCGAAATCTCCGCACATTGAGTATCGTTGCATGCGGATTCTCCGCGGTCGTCGACGTCCATCATGACGTACGCGTTGCCGTCCACCTCGAAGTCGAACTCGTGCTGCGATGCGCCATTGCGCGAACCAGGAGATATCAGGAGACACGTTATGAGCGGCACCGCATCGCCCCGACGCAAACGCACGCCGCGCTTCATCGAGATTGCCGAGGCGGCGGGCGTGAGCCCCGCCACGGTCGATCGCGTTCTCAACGAGCGCGGCAGCGTATCGGCCGAGATGCGCGCCCGCGTCGTCGCGGCGGCACGCCAGCTCGGCGTCCCGCGCGTGCTGCCCGACACGCGGCACGGACTCGTGCATATCGACGTATTGCTGCCCAGGAACGACACGCCGTTCTTTCGGCGCATGAGGCAGGCACTGCAGCGCTCGATGCAGATGCTCGACAGGCGCATCGTGCTGCACCGTCAGATCCTCCCTGAGGATGACGACGACGTTATCACGCGTGCAATCCTCGAACCGCCATATGCACGTGCGGGCCTCATCATCACGACGCACGACACGGCGAACGTCCGCGATGCACTGCGCACGGTGACGACCCGCGGCGAGTCCGTCGTCACCATGGTGACCGACATCCCGGAGATTGGGCGCGTCCATTACGCCGGAATCGACAATGCTTGCGCCGGACGCACGGCAGGCTACTTCGTCGGGCGACTCGCGACGCGGCCGGGCCGAGTGCTGCTGCTTGGCAGCCGAAAAGACTACCGCGCCCATCTCGAACGCATCGCGGGGTGCCGCTCGCAGTTGAGCGAATCGTTTCCGACGCTCATCTGCGAAGAGGAAGGGATGGAAACACTCGACGATTCCGACCGGTGCCATCACGCAGTTACACGAGCGCTCAAGCGCGAGGATCTCGTGGGCATCTACAACAGCGGATACGGATCGGCCGGCATCGAGGCCGCGCTACGGGCAGCGGGCGCGGCCGGCAGGGTCGTATGGGTCGGCCACGAAATGCTCGATCACCACAGGCAGTACATCGAGGAGGGAACGATGGATATTGCGATCGATCAAGACCCGGATGGGCAGATCGTCTCCGCGCTACAGCACGTGCTCAATGCGTGCGGCGTAGTGGACGCGCCCGCGCCGCCCGGGCCGGTTGAATTCCGCATCTTCTGTTCGGCCAATGTAAGGCGTAGCCCTTATCTCGTCGAGGCTCCGGTCAGCCTACGCGATGAAACCGGCAACGCAGCGGTATCGGAGGAATCATCGAGTGCGCGCTGACGCCATCGAAACCCGCGTTGGCGATCATCTCGACATTCTCCTCGAGCGAGCGCTCGTAGCCATCGGTATGGCGGCGCTCCATCGCCCACAACGATTGCAACACCAGTAGCCGCTGTGCCATTCATGCTCCCTTCTACGTTTCCGCGTGTGCATGTCCGTTGAAGACAACATCGGCGGAATCCACGACAGGACGAATTCGCTTCACAAGAAGCTTTTGAGTTTCACGCCGAGATCCGCGAGTTCCGCTTGCCCGATCACGGCTTCTCGGTCGACGAGCATTCGTGCCAGCTTCATCTCGCGCACAAACGCCCCCGCCGGGCCTAGCCCGCTTGCGCCCACGAGCCGGCCGCCGCTGTCGAGATGGAAATGAATCTCGGCATCGTCGGCGATCGAGCGCACCACCGACTGCCGGCCCAATCCGGGCTCGCCAGCGACCTGCAATTGATAGTCGAATTGATCCGACCAGAACCACGGCAGCGCGCGATACGCCTCGCGCGCGCCCAGCATATTGCGCGCCGCCAGTTGCGATTGCGTCTCGGCGTTGTGCCACGTTTCCTGGCGGATACGGTGGGTGCCGAAGCGGCTGGGAAACACCGCAACGTCACCCGCCGCGTAGACGTTGCGCGCCGATGTTTCCAGCGTTTGGCCCACGACGATCCCCCGCTCCACGTCAAGGCCCGCAGCGCGCGCGAGCGCGTCCGCGGGTTCGATGCCGATGCCTACCACAACCGTATCCGCGTACAACGCATCGCCGCTTTCCAGCCGCACGACGAGCGAGGCATTTTCGCCGGTCTCGATAGCGAGCGGCGCAGCGCCCAGCAATAGCCGTACCCCCTTGCGCTCGTGTAATGCGTGCGCGCGGGCTGCGATCGGCTCGGGCACCGCGCGACCCATCAAACGCGATGCGCCCTCCACGACGGTCACATCGCATTCGCACATGCGAGCCGATGCGGCCACCTCGAGTCCGATGAAGCCACCGCCGATCACCACGACGCGTGCGCCGGGCGTCAGCCGTTGCCTGATGCCGAGTGCATCGTCAAGCGTGCGCAGACAATGAACGCCTGCACTGTTCGCTCCGGGAATCGAGAGCCGCCGCGCATCTCCACCCGTGGCGAGCAGCAGTGCTTCATAGGCGATCGTCCGTCCGTCGTCGAGCCGCAGCACCTGCTCCCGCGGATCGAGCGCCTGTACCGTCGCGACAACGTGCTCGATGCCGTCTTCCACCCAAGCCTCTCGCGGTCGCAATCGGCAATGCTCGGCTTCCCGCTGTGCAGTCAACAGATCCTTTGAAAGCGGCGGCCGCTCGTAGGGCATGTGAGGTTCGGCGCCGATGAGCGTGATGCGTCCTAGCCATCCCGCCTCGCGCAGCGTTTGTGCCGCACGTCCACCGACATGTCCCGCGCCGACAATGGCCATGCCTCGTTCGTCAGTCATTGCTTCTGATCTCGATCAGGATGCGGCCGCCGTCCACCTTGGCCGGATAGGTCGCGAGCTTCTCGCACACCGGCGCGCCAAGCGGGCGCCCGTCGCGCACGTCGAAGCGTCCATTGTGTTTCGGGCATTCGATGACGTGGCCCATGACGAGGCCGTCGCAAAGATGCACTCGCTCATGGGTACAAAGCCCGTCGCTGGCGTAGACCTGATCTTTCACGCGATAGATGGCGAACGTGCGCCCGGCGTGGTCGAAGCGCGCCACGTCCTCGTCATCGATTTCGTCGAAGGCAACCGTGTCTATCCATTGAGCCATATCGTGTCTCCTGTGTTTTTTGTCGAGCCGGGTAAATGACGGGGTAATCGCATCTCGGGGGGCTTCATCCCCTATGTACTTGCGCCTATGCCTGTGACGCTTTGGGGACCGGCCGCGTCACGTGGTACGACGGGTCGCGCGTCTGCCGCATCAGCGCCGGAATGATCTCGGCGTAAGCGGCCACAGTGCTCTGATAAGGCGGCGGCATATCGCCCTTGACGGTCTCGTGCAAGCGCTCGAGCGCATGAAACGGCACCATCGGGAACATGTGGTGTTCGATGTGGTAATTCATGTTCCAGTAAAGAAAGCGAAATACCGGGTTCATGATTACGGTCCGGCAATTCGTGCGGTGATCGAGCACGTTCTCCGGCAGGCCGGCATGCTGAGTCAAACCGAAGTAAAGATAGAGCCACGCGCCGTAAAGGCTGGGAAGCCCAATATAGAGAAGTGGGAGGACGGAGCGCGCTGCAACGCTGGTTGCGAGTACGACCGCATAGACGCCGAGCGTGACGCGCGCCTCACGGATGATCTTCGGCCATTCCGATTCGGGCACGAACGTCTTCTCCTCGGCGCCGATATGGCCGAATGCGTTCGACACCATCTTCGGCAATTCTTTCGAAACGTGCTTGATCGCAAAGACATTCAGCAGAAGCCCGAGCCAGTCGGTGGGCCGAGGCGCGGCGATTTCGGGATCTCGGCCCACGATCAGCGTATCGGTATGATGCCGTGCGTGGCTCCACCGCCAGACCGTTGCACGGCGAAAGACCTGAAACGACGCGAGCTGATAGAGAGCATCGTTCATCCACCGGGTCTTGAATGCCGTGCCGTGTCCGCACTCGTGCCAGCGCGAATCCGCCGGGCTGCAGTAAAGCGTGCCGTAGACGAAGAAAGCGGGGATCGCCCAGAGCGAATCGGCTCGCCATGCCAGCCACGCCAGCGCGCCGCTCGCCAGGATCGCTGCGTACCAGACGATCGTATCGGCGACGGCGCGCGCGTCATTGCGCTGCATCAGCGACTTCATCGTTGCGCGCGGCACCGGGCACTTGTACCAGAGCGCATTCACGAGCCCCTCCGCCCGCGCCTTGTCACCGGCGCCTCCGATCAGACGGTAAGCCTCGTGACGCGCCTGTGCGCCGCGCTGGCAACTCTGCGTGTTCGACACCCCTGCCCCCCCTCGATCGAGTCATCGCGCGCCCAATCGCAGCGCGCCAATGCGTCAAACATAGGCGTGTCGGTCCGAGTCCTCAACGGAAACATTGATGAAATTTCGTCAACGCACAGCCGAATCTGCTCCGAGAGGGTTAGCTTCAGTCCAGTGGGAGTCAGTCGGCGAGCGGCCCGCGCGATGTCTCCCGACTCGCGAGCATGGCTATCAAAGCGACGCCTGCCGCGCCGACCATATACCACGCCGGGGCCAGCTTGCTGCCGGTGGCATGGATCAACCAGGTCGCGACAAACGGTGCTGTACCGCCGAACAGGGCATTCGCTGCATTGAAACAAAACGCGAAGCCACTATAGCGCACGCGCGTCGGAAAGATCTCTGACAGAAAGCACGGTAGCGTGCCGTCGTTCATCGTCAGCAACGCGCCGAACGCGATCTGGATCAGCACGATCGTCATGAAGCTGGCACCGACGAGTCCCTTGAAAAGCGGTACCGTCAGTAGGGCGAACAGGACCGAAGCACCGATCAGCATCGTCTTGCGACCGACGCGGTCCGACAGCGCCCCCATGATGAAGATGAAGCCGATATAGGCGGCAAGGGAGATCGTGGCCGCAATAAAGGATTGCGTTTCGCCCATCCCCATCTCGGTCGACAGGTAGGTCGGCATGTAGCTCAGCACCAGATAGAACGCCACCGCGTTCAGGCACGTGACCCCAAACGCGATCAACATCTTGCCGCGATGCACAGTCAGCAATTCGGTGACCGGCGCGCGTGCGACGTGGTGGGACATCTCAAGCGCCTTGAACTTTGGCGTATCTTCGAGGCGCACCCGGATGTATCGGCCAATCAGCCCGAACGGCGCAGCAAGCAGGAACGGCAACCGCCATCCGAACGACTGGATCTGCCCGGTGGTGAGCACGGCATGCAGCACCGCGACCAAGATCGAACCAAACAGCAGACCCGCAGCCGTGCTGGCCGGGACAATGCTGGTATAGACACCGCGCTTGCCCTCCGGCGCATATTCGGCGAGAAATGCCGATGCCCCTGCATACTCACCGGAGGCGGAAAACCCCTGGATAAGTCGAACCAGCAGCAAAAGAATTGGCGCCATGACGCCAACCTGTGCATACGTTGGCAGGAAAGCAATCACGAAGGTCGAAGCCGACATGATCAGGATCGACAGCGAGAGCGCTGTCCGGCGCCCGATCTTGTCACCGAAGTGCCCCCAGACGATGCCTCCGATGGGCCGGACGATAAACGAGATCGCAAATACGGCGTACGCGGCGAGCAGCCCCGTTGCCGCGTCAGTCTTCGGGAAAAACACGACCGCGATGATCGTCGCCAGATAGCCATAGGACGCGTAGTCGAACCACTCGACAAAATTGCCGATGAAGCTCGCCATCGCGGCGCGCTTGAGCAGGCGCGCGTCTGGTGCCGTGTCCGCCTGATCATGGCCCGACGTGAACGCCATGCCGGGCTGCGAGGTGATGCCGGCCATAGCTGGCCGCGCTGAAACCGCTTTCCTGGTACTCATTTGCTGTCTCCAAACATGAATGAATCGTGATTGCTGCGGTGCTGACGGCGGCTCTTGCGGCGGCCTGTCCGATGTGTCCGTTCCGTGGCGATATGCAGGGTCCGTTTGAGCGAATGGTAGACGTTCGACCAAGGGGAAGATTTCCGGATGCGATGGAAAACTTTCTCGTTTCGACATCGAGGGTTAACACCGGTGAGCGTGACGAGGGCGGTGAACGCGAACTGAACGCACCTCTTCGATCAGGCCGCTGCCACGCATGTCATCAGGCCAACTAGTTGCACCGGCTCATGATCCTTCTCCTCAACACTCGATCACGTTGACCGAGAGGCCTCCGCGCGAGGTTTCCTTGTATTTGGTCTGCGTTGCACCCCGAGGCCAGCGTATACAGGGAAGCGGGCGCACAATTTCGCCACCTGTTCGCGAACCTGCAGCTCGATCTGCGCGTTACCCAGGTTATCCAGGACGTCGCAAATGAGCGCGGCGGTCAGCACAGCGTCGGCCTCGCCGAAACCGCGCGTCGTGATGGCCGGCGTACCGATGCGGATCCCGCTGGTCACGAACGGTGACTGCGGGTCGTTCGGCACGGCGTTCTTGTTGACGGTGATGTGTGCACGGCCCAACGCGGCATCCGCGTCCTTGCCAGTGATCCCCCTTGCGATGAGGCTGACCAGGAACAGGTGATCGTCGGTCCCGCCGGACACCACGTGGTAGCCCCGCTCGTTGAATACGGTCACCATCGCGCGCGCGTTCGCGAGGGTCTGTTTCTGGTACTCAACAAAGTCGGGGCCGAGCGCTTCTTTGAATGCGACCGCTTTCGCCGCAATCACGTGCATCAGTGGGCCACCCTGGTTGCCCGGGAAAACCATCGCGTTCAGCTTCTTTTCGATCTCCGCGTTGGCTTTGGCCAGAATCAGCCCCCCGCGCGGGCCGCGTAAGGTCTTGTGGGTAGTTGTCGTGACAATGTCCGCAAACGGCACGGGATTCGGATAGATTCCGGCTGCGACCAGTCCGGCGACGTGCGCCATGTCAACGAACAGATAAGCGCCGACGCTGTCCGCGATCGCGCGAAAACGGGCGAAATCGAGCACGCGGGAATACGCCGAGAACCCGGCAATGATCATCTTCGGTTGATGCTCGAGCGCGAGGCGCTCCACCTCGTCGTAATCGATCAGGCCGGTCTGGGTATCGACGCCATACTGGACCGCGTTGTAGAGCTTGCCGGAAAACGACACCTTCGCGCCGTGCGTGAGATGCCCCCCGTGCGCGAGGCTCATCCCGAGAATCGTGTCGCCGGGCGAGAGGAGCGCCAGATAGACGGCGGCGTTCGCCTGCGAGCCGCTGTGCGGCTGCACATTTGCATAATCGGCGGCGAACAGCTGCTTCGCACGCGCGATCGCCAGCGACTCGACCACGTCGACGTGCTCGCAGCCGCCGTAATAGCGCTTGCCCGGATAGCCTTCGGCGTATTTGTTGGTGAGCACCGAGCCCTGCGCTTCGAGCACACGCGGACTGGTGTAGTTTTCCGACGCGATCAACTCAATGTGATCTTCCTGGCGCTGGCGCTCGCTACGCATCGCGTCGTGCAGATCCGGATCGAACCCGGCAATCGTCTGTTCTGTTGAAAACAAGGAAACGTCTCCTGCCACATCATGAGGGCCCCGCGGCCGTGGCCGCAGGCTGTTTGAACGCCGGCGGGTCAGGCCTTGACGATGTTGTGCTCGGGCCCGTACGGAAAGCCCGTGATGTTGGTCGCGTCCTTCTCGCCCACTACCAGGATGTCATGCTCACGGTAGCCGCCCGCGCCGGGCAGGCCTTCCGGCAGCATGATCATCGGCTCCATCGACACCACCATGTTCGGTTCCAGTACTGTGTCGATGTCTTCGCGCAGTTCCAGCCCGGCTTCCCGGCCGTAGTAATGCGACAGCACGCCGAACGAATGGCCGTAGCCGAATGTGCGGTACTGCAGCAGGTCATACTCCGCGTAGATCTTGTTGAGTTCGTGGGCGATATCGCTACAACGGGCACCAGGCTTGATCAGTTTCAGCCCCGCCTCGTGCACCTCGACGTTGACCTTCCACAGACGCAGGTGTTCGTCCGAACAGTGGTCGAAGAACATCGTGCGTTCAAGCGCCGTGTAGTAGCCGGCGATCATCGAGAAGCAGTTCAAGCTCAGGATGTCGCCCTTCTGTACCTCGCGCGTCGTGACCGGATTGTGTGCGCCGTCGGTGTTGATGCCCGACTGGAACCAGGTCCACGTATCCATCAGCTCGGAGTCCGGAAAACGGCGTGCGATCTCGCGCACCATCGCCTGCGTCGACGCGAGCGCGACTTCATGTTCGGGCACACCTTCATGAATGGCGGCGGCGAGTGCGGCGCCACCCACGTCGCACACATTGGCGCCGTGCTTGATGACCTCGATTTCTTCGGCCGACTTGATCATGCGCATGCGCATCGTCTGGGCGCTGATGTCGACAAATTCGACGGATGGCAGCGCCGCCTTCAGCTTCGCGAGCACCTCTACCGGAAGCTGGTCGAACTCGACGCCCACGCGCCCCTTGTTGTCGATCTCTCCCTGTACGGCGCGGAAGAAGTTGTCGCGTTGCCAGTCGGTGTAGACCACGTTGTAGTCGCCGACTGTGCGACGCCACGGCTGGCCGCCGTCGATGTTCGCCGAGATCGACACCACCTTCTTCGGCGTAACCACGAGCCCGTATTTGCGGCCAAATGAGCAATACAGGAAGTCTGCGTAGTAGTTGATGTTGTGGTACGACGTGAACAGCACGGCGTCGATGTTCTCGTGCGCCATCAGTTCACGCAGCTTTGCCTGGCGGTTGGCGTACTCGGCGTCTGAAAAGGTGTGCTTCACCTTTTGGCCGTTTTCGATCCGGATCAGGTTCTCCAGTTTCATGCGCTCGCTCCTTGGTGAAGGTCGGTGGGTGTGAGCGAATGGTAGGAGTTCAGGGATTTATAAAATTTCCGGATTCGACGGAACAATTCCCCATTTCGACATTTAGGGTTTACGCCGGTGAGCGCGCTTACCGACGCGAGGCGTCCATGAGCAGACTATTGGATTAAATGTGGAGACAGGTTTGCGCAACGCAGACGGCATGCTGCGGGCGAACCGGGGCCTGTCATCCGGACGGCGCTCAGAAGATCCAAAAGCGCATCGCCAGCACGTCCTATAGTGCGTTCTGATAACGTCGGCGATCGACGCTCGGCGGGATCTGGAACTGCGCCTTGTAGCGCGTGGCGAAGTGCGTCATCGACGTGAAGCCGGTGCGCGCACAGATCTCTTCCAGCGGCTGGGAGGTGCGGTACAGCAACTGACGCGCACGCAGCAGGCGGATCTCGAGATACGCCTGTGCTGGTGTCTTGCCGAGACGCTCATGAAACCAGCGTTCAAGTTGCCTTTGCGAAACGCGCAGATATGACGCAATTTCGGCGACGGTAAGTGTCTCTTCGACGTTGCTTTCCATGACCTGCAGCGCTTCGTCGAGCTTCGCGTGTTCGGCACCCATGTACTGGCGCAGCGAAGTGCGTTGGCGCTGCTCATGACTGCGCCGCTCGGCAATGAGCAGTTCGAGCACGCGCGCCGCGAGCGAGCGGCTGCCGGGCGGCACGCCAAGCAGATGCACCATCAAGTCCAGCGGCGCGACGCCTCCACTGCAGGTATAACGATCGCGATCGACCTCGTACAGGTGATTCGACACCGTCAACATGGGAAACTGCTCCATCAGCACGTCCTGATCTTCCCAGTGAATCGTGCATCGGTAGCCGTTCAGCAGGCCGGCGCGCGCGAGAAAGAAGCTACCGGTATCGAGGCCGCCAAGCGCCGTCCCGTGGCGGGCAAGCAGGCGCAACCAGTCAAGCACCGCGCCGATGCCTCTGCGCGGTATCGGATTGGGGCCGACGACAAACACGGCGTCGAACGAACCGCTATCGGCCATCGTCGCATTGGGCCGCACGCATATTCCATCGCTCGACTGGACGAAGTCCCCGCCAGTCGCGATCAGCTGATAGTCGTAGACGCGCCGACCGACGACCGTGTTTGCGATCCGCAGCGGATCGACAGCCGCAGCCAGCGCGATCAGCGAGAAATCGTCGAGCAGAAGGAAGCCATACTTCGTCACGCGCAGATCGTGCAGTCCGGCCGGCCGTTCGCTTTCAGGTCTATTGGAATTCGTAGACACGTTCGAGTTCTTGACGGGAAAAAGCACTGAAATCCGGGTACGTCCGTAATCATATGCGCACCAGCACGGGCGTGCGCGCAATGCTCCATTCCGGTCGTGTCCCCCTCGCATTTCGGTTGCCCCTGATGCAAAGGTCGCGATAGACGTGCGAGCAAACACGGTTCGACGCAGTCGCGATACGCGGCAAAGGTTGACAAGGTGGTCGCCAAAACGTCTCTGAATCGTGGCTCAGCGGGCCCGAAGTGAGGCGGGTGATTCGCCCACTGGGCGAATTGCCGAGGATGCCTACCATCGGCATCCCGGAAGAGGCGGCACTCATTGACCGCCCGTCTCACTCGGTTACGGAAATGCCTTCGCACCAAGCAGAGCAGCGACCGCGA
>NZ_JBMRBK010000066.1:0-41052 GCF_057351765.1 Trinickia sp.
ATACCAGGTGTAAAACGGCGCATTCGATTCGTCGAGCACCTTCGTGAACGGCTTGTGCCACGACAACGTCTCGCGAGCGAGCTTCGCCCAGAATCCTTCGTAGTCGTGCTCCGCGTGCTCCATCAGCGCGCGGTACGCGTCTATTCCGGGAATCGATGCATTGGCAACTGTTTGAGCGCTGGGCTCGTAGATGCGGCCCTCGCGCAGGACCGATTCGATGACACTCACTGTCTCCTCCATAGGGTTGAGCACGCGAGCATCGGAACGACGCGCCGAGTTGCTGTCGGGTGTGCAAGCATCCGCTCGAGCCCGGCTTTCGCGTGCGGCCTCGATTCCCTACGCTACCGCTCTTCTCTTACCCAAAACTTACTCGGCCCCGTTTATGCGGGCATACCCGAACCCGCGACCCGCAAGGATCAGGGCTGACACTGCGGCCGGCCGCCGCCGAACGGCAGTCGCGGGCGAGCCGGCGCGCCATGCAGCCTGCCCTCGCCCTGCAGGGGCATGGCCACGCGGCCCCTCCGCGGCTGCGCTGCTAAGATGGCGATCTCGCGACCGAGGTCCTTTCACGGGAGAATCGCCATGCACTACCTGTTGTTTTACGAACTTGCGCCCGACTATCTCGAACGGCGCCCGCTTTTTCGAAACGAGCACCTGAAACATGCATGGCAGGCCGTCGAACGCGGCGAGCTCCTGCTGGGCGGGGCGCTCGCCGATCCGGTGGATCAATCGATCTTGCTGTTTCAATGCAAGGATGCCGAGACTGTCGATGCCTTTGCGCGCAACGACCCCTATGTACGGGAGCACATCGTCACCGGCTGGAAAATCAGGCCGTGGACGACCGTCGTCGGCGAAGGTGCCGACAACCCCATCCGCTGAGGCTGCCTATCCGGCTTTAGCCGCGCCGCGCGCTTGCGCCCGGGCCGAGTCGGCGCAACAGCGCGGCGTGTTGGGGATAGCGCGCGAGAAGCGCTAGCGTGTCGGCGAGTTCGAACGCGGAAAACTCGAAGCCTGGTGCCACAGTACATCCCACCAGTGCGAAGCTGGCATCGTTGTCCGTCGGCACGCACTCAGCCGCGAACCAGCAGCCTGCGGGCACCACCACCTGATAGGCGGCGCCTTCGTGGCTGAGGGCGTCAGCAAGCCGTCGCGTCGTCAAAACACCTGCCTCGTCGATCATGTGGATATCGAGCGGATCGCCTGCGTAAAAATGCCACACCTCGTCGGCATCGATGCGATGCCACGCGGAATAGGCGCCATCGCAAAGCAGGTAATAGATGGCAGTCGATGCGGCGCGTACGGGCCCCTGCGGCGCGTTTGCGCTGTCCGCCGAAGCCAACCGCACGACGCGGGCGCCGTCGCGGTGGGTTTCCCGGTAATAGCCTCCCTCCGGGTGCGGCGCAAGCCCGAGCCGATCGATCAATGCGCGCGCGGCGGCGTTCGATACGCTCATCGGTAGCCTCTCCTGTCGGAAATGGTGGGAACAGCGACGCAGTTTAGCCGCGAATGCGCCGTTGCTACAGCCAGCCGAACCGCTACACTTGAGCGCGTCGACTTTGAAGGACATCGATCCGTGACGCACCTCGTTTTCTTCTGCGGTCATTCGGGCACCGGCAAAACCACGATTGCCAAACGCCTGATCGGCCCCCTCATGCGCGAGACGGGCGAAGCGTTTTGCCTGCTCGACAAAGACACGCTCTACGGCGGCTACAGCGCGGCGGCCATGCGGGCACTGACCGGCGATCCGAACGATCGTGACAGCCCGCTCTATCTTCAGCATCTGCGAGACCCGGAGTATCGCGGACTGCTCGATACCGCGCGCGAAAACCTCGAACTGGGCATCAGCACGGTGGTGATCGGCCCGCTTTCCCGCGAAGTCCGCGATCGGCGCCTGTTCGATCGCAGCTGGCTCGGCATCGGCGATGACGTCGTCATTCGCATCGTCTGGGTATCGACGTCGGAGGACACGGCGCACGCCCGCATCGTGGGACGGCGCAATCCCAACGATGCTTATAAGCTCACGCATTGGGACGAGTATCGGCAGCGCCGCTTCGTACCCGATGGCGGCGCGCGCGAGGGGCTGATCATGTTCGACAATACGTCGCCCCGGCAGACCGATTTCGACGCCCTGCTCCGGGCTATCGTTGCCGCCCCGGGTCCCGTGGCTTGAACATGCCTCCCCCTCGCCCCGAGTGTTCGCCGCGCGTTCAGACGGACACGGCCGCCTCCGCTTCCAACGTCGCGCCATCGTAGAGACGCCCGAAGCGGTTCGCGAGAAATTCTCGCATCGATACCTGCTCCTGCCGAATGAACCCGCTGCGCGGCAGCCTGTTCTCGCGGAATAGATCGAGGACCGCGCACATAGCGCCCGCAGTGGTGATTTCGATCGCGCTCATCGCCACGCCGCAGACATGCTTTGCGAAAACCTTGCGCGTGAACACCTCCTGCACGAGTTGCCCGTCGCGCATACCGGTGACGGTGACGAAAATGAGCACGACGTCTTGCGCAGTGGACGGTACCGCGCGCCGCATCATCGATTTGAGCGTATCGCGGTCGCTGGCAAGCCGCATGTCCTCGAGCAGAAACTGCATGAGGTCTCGATGCCCGGGATAGCGCACGGACTTGTAATCGAGCGTCTCGACACGGCCCGAGAGCGTCTCGCACAGCGTACCCAGGCCGCCCGAGGTATTGAATGCCTCGTACTCGGTGCCGTCGAGCGAGAAGTGCTCGAGCCCTTCGAGCGGCTGCACCCATTGCTTACGCGAGTCGCGGATCGCTTCGCAAGGTTGACAGTATTCGTTGATGAGCCCGTCGACACTCCAGGTCAGATTGTATTTGAGCGCGTTGGTAGGAAACTGCGGCAGCGCGCCGACACGCATCTTCACGTCGCGAACCTGCGAAAAGCGGTTCGCCAGTTCGTGAGCGGCAATGCCGATGAACCCCGGCGCGAGACCGCATTGCGGCATGAACGCGTGCGCGGCACCATCGGCCAGGCTGCGGATCGCATGGGTCGCCCGCACGTCCTCGGTCAAATCGAAGTAATGAACGCCGGCCGCCTTGGCCGCCGCAGCCACGTTGACGGCTAGGTAATACGGCAATGCGTTGACGAGCGCGTCGAATCCGTTCAAAGCCGCCTTCAGCGCATTCGCATCGGCAGAGTCGACGCGGTACGTGGAGATGCCTTGCGCCGCGAGCTTCTCGAGTACGACTGGATCGCGATCGAACGCGGCCACTTCGTAATCGCCGGTTCCCCCCAGCATGCGGGCGATGGTGTGGCCGATGAGACCTGCTCCGACGATGGCTACTTTCATGCGCTTCTCCTTGGCGTTCTGTTTGGTGGGTGCGCCCCTCCCGCCGCGCGGGACAAGGCGAGCGCAGTCAGCGCTTCAAAACAGTTTAAGGATGCGCAAAACCGGAAAACAGGCGCAAAGTGCCGTGGGCTGCGGCCAGTTTCGTCGAAAAGACGACTCCAACCGACACTTCGACGAAACGCGCCTACGTGAGCGTGCCGCGATCGATTTTTCGAGCGAGGATGATCGAGGTCGTCGTGCGTTCGACGCCTTCCAGCGCGCCGATCTGGTCGAGCAACTCATTGAGCCGCTCGGGGGAATCGGCTCGCAGCCATGCGACGTAGTCGTATTCGCCGCTGACGGCGCAGAGCAATTGCACTTCCGGCATCTTCGCGAGCCGCTTTTGAACGTCCGGACCGTACTTCGGCGCGAGAATGATGCCGACATAGGCATTGATACTGGCGTCCAGAACGTCCTGTCCGAGCCGTACGCCATAGCCGGCGATGACCTGCGTGCGCTCGAGCCGTTCGATGCGGGCCAGGACCGTGGTACGGGCCACGCCGAGACGGCGGGCCAGATTGGCGACGCTCTCGCGCGCGTTGGCCTGTAGCAATGCCACCAGGTTGCGGTCGAGTTCGTCGAGTTGATCGAGGCGTGGCGGTCTCATCGGTGAAAGGCGGGGCGCCCGGCTGAATGACAAGCGCCGCATTATCGCTCATCGCGCTTGCTCACAGGTGAGCTTACCGGGCGGTTTCATTTGTAAGCGCATGTCTCAAGGCGGACGAACGCCGCAGCGCAGTGGTACAAATCGACTTTGCTTGGCGCACCTCACTGCGCGCCGGCTGTTTGTTCGAACGAACGAAGGAGTTCCAATGAAAAAAACGTTTGTCATCCTCGCGTGCGCGCTCGCGGTCAACGGGGCGTTCGCGCAAACCGCCTCACAGGCGCCTGCGTCGGCGGCCTCCTCGCCCGCTACGCCCGCCGAGAAGCACGAAGCTCGTATCGAGCAGCGTATCGCCTATTTGCACAATCAGCTGAAGATCACGTCCGCGCAGGAGACGCAGTGGAAGGCATTCGCCGATGCCATGCGCGAGGACGGCGAGACGATGGGTAAGCTGTACGAGCAGCGCATGAAGGGCATCGAATCCGAGACGGCGCTCGACAACATGCACGAATACGCACAGCTCACGCAAGCGCATGCCGATGGCGCGAAGAAGCTCGCGACGGCATTCGAGCCGCTTTACTCGAGCCTCTCGGCAGAACAGAAGAAGCTGGCCGATACCACCTTCCGGGAGAACATGGGCCGGCACAAGCACCGCGGCGCGCCCATCCCGAAAATGCCGAAGCCTTCGCAGCAATAACGCTTGCGCTGAAAAGGCGTGCGCGATGGCCGGCTTCGGGCTACGCTCACGCCTTTGTCTTGACGCCGCTTCGATGAACGAACTGAAAGATGTCGATTTGAGCCGTGATCCCGCCGCGGATCGATACGTGAAGGACGAGACCGTCAGTGTTGCCTTCGCGCAGAGCCCCGGCACGTTGATGAGCCTGGAAGGCCCCAATCGTTACGAGCCCGGCGACGCGCTCGTCACCGGAACGGGCGGCGCCAGATGGGTCGTCGAGCGCGCGCGCTTCGATGCCAAATATCTTCCCGCCGCCGCGGGCGTCGCCCACGGTGAAGCAGGTGCCTACCGCAATCGGCCGGTCGTCGTGCTCGCGAAGCGAATGACGCAACCGTTTTCGATCGCGCGCACGGCCAATGGCGACACGCTCACCGGTGCCGCTGGAGATTGGCTCATGCAGTACGCGCCCGGTGACTACGGCGTCGTGAAGGCTCAACGTTTCGCGGCCGTCTACCGTCGAGCCGATTGACGAGCCGTTCCGACGGCGTGTCCGTCATGGCCGCGGCTCATGCGAATTCGTCTCCCAATTCGATATCGACCTCGCGTGGCACGGCCTCACCGTTGGCATACTGCTCCTCCAGCGAGCCCAGCGCCGCTTCGACATACGCGCGCAGGACCGCAAAGCTGCGCGAGCGCATCCGCGCCGGCAGCGCTACGTAGCGCGCATAGGCGGGCGCGGAGAGATGGACGGTCAACGTCATGCGCCGCGCGGTCGCCCCGAAGCGCATCGCGACCCATTGAACGGCGAGTCCGGGCGTGCCGTTCTCCGCCGGCCGATCCGAAAACACTGTCTGCTCGGGAAAGAGGTCGCTGATGACGCGCGCGAGCGCTTCCAAGTGCGCGTTCGCACATTCGTAGCGATAAGCTTCCATCGTTGGGCACTCTCTCTTTTATGTCGACGACGCGTATGCGCCTGCGGATGCCCTGAAGCTCGCCGCGCGCGGCGAACCTGTCATACCGGTCACACTGGCCCGGTGGACGACCGCGCGATCAGTTCGCCCGGCAGCATCGCTTCGCGTACCGGATCGGTCGCACCTTCTATGCGCTCGTGTAAAAACTCGACGGCCCGGTAGCCGATCGCATAAGTCGGCTGACGGATCGTCGTGACGCCGACGAGCTCGGCCCACTCCGAATCATCGATCGCAATCAGCGCCGCGTGCTCTTGCCAGTGTACGCCGTAGCGCGCATGCAGATGCAGCGCCAAGGAAAGCGCAACCGGGCCATTGGCCGCGAACAAGGCCACTCGCTTGCGCCCTTCGGCCGAAGCGTTGGCCAGATGCGCATCGATCTCGGCATAGGCTCGATTCACCGCGTGCGTATCGCCGAGGTCGGCCACGATCGTACGTCCCATGACGGCGTGCTTCGCTTGCGCGAATGCGGCCCTGAACGCTGCTTCGCGCAGGCGGCGCGAGCTGATGCGCTCATAGGGCTGGACGACAAAGCAGATATCGTCGAAACCCTGCTCGAACAGATGCTGCATGCCCAAGCGCACCGCGGCATCGTTGTCGAGGCCGACCATATCGGCCGCGACCCCTTCGACGGTACGATCGACGAGCACTGCCGGCGTACCTTCGGCGTGAATCGGCTGCAGCGTCTCTTCGCTGACACCGAGCGCGTTGACGATCACGCCTTCGACGCGGTATGTCGTCATCAGCTGTACGTAGCGCCGCTCCATCTCGAGTTCGTTTGCCGCGTTACATACGAGCGGCATCAGCCCGAGTGCGTGACACGCGGCCTCGACGCCGCGCAACACCTCGACGGTGTAAGGATTCGTGATATCGGCGACGAGCATGCCGATCAGCCGATTGCGCCCGCGTTTCAGCCCGCGCGCCATCTGGTTGGGCCGATAGTCGAGGCGCTTGATCGCGGTTTCGATACGTGAGCGCAACTCGGCGGAGAGGACATTCGTCTCGCCGTTCAGGAATCGCGAGACGCTGGTCTTGCCCGTGCCGGCTTCGCGCGCGACATCGCTGATCGTCGCGCGACGCGGTACCCCAGAAGGCCGAACGTTCATCGCGCGCCCTCTCCTCCGCGAAATGCGTGCTCGAATGCAAGTGCCAACGAAAATCTCCTCGTGGGAAACAGTGGCGATCGCCAACGGGACGAGTCGGTGCTCTGCGTAGGACTGGCGCGGGTGCCGCTGCGGCGCGGCATCCGACGCGCTGCCTCGCGTCGCAAAAAAAGCGCGCCGTGGCGCGCTTCCCGACTCGTACGGTGGCCGCATCATAGCGCAGCAAGGCACGCCGCACCACCCGTCACGCCGCCAATTCACCTACGCAATCTAGGAGGTGCGTTCGCATCTCATCGCACTTGCCGCCCAAGAACCTCGCGGTTGGCAACGTTACCGACGAGTTTGCCGTCGAGCGCATCGAGAAGATTTTGTACCGCGCAGGAAGCCATCGCGTGGCGCGTCTCGTGTGTAGCCGAGCCGATGTGCGGCAGCGCGACGACCTGCGGCATGCGCAACAGCGGCGAGTCGGCGGCGAGCGGTTCGTGCTCGAAGACGTCTAGCCCGGCACCGGCGATCGTGCCGTTCCGTAGTGCCTCGATCAACGCGCGTTCGTCGACGATGGGCCCGCGCGATGCGTTGATCAGGATTGCACCGCGCTTCATGACGGCGAGCTCTCGCGCACCGATGAGCCCCTCCGTTTCAGGTGTGAGCGGTGTTTGCAGACAAACGAAATCGGCCTCGCCCAGCAGCGTATCGAGTTCTGCGCGGCGCGCACCGAAAGCCTGCTCGGCCGCCGGGTTGGGATGCCGATTGGCATAAAGCACGCGCATATTGAAACCGAGCGCGGCGCGGCGTGCGACAGCCGAACCGATGCGCCCGAGCCCGACGATGCCGATCGTCTTGCCCTGAACCTCGACGCCGTATTGCTGCGGCCCGATGCTGCCGCGCCAGTGTCCGGCCTTGACCCACTCCGCGAGTTCGACGACGCGTCGTGCCGTCGCAAGAATCAGCGCGAATACGGTATCGGCCGTCGACTCGGTCAGCACGTCCGGCGTATGCGCAAGGACGATGCCGCGCCGGTTCAGATCGGGCACATCGAAGTGATCGATGCCGACTGAAATCGTGGACAACACGCGCAGCCGCTGCGCGCCCTCGAGCATTGCGGGCGTGATCGGCACGCTTGCACCCACGGCGCCGTCGACGGCAGCCAGCGCGTCCGCGAGCGCAGAGGCGCGCGCCTCGGCGCTCGCAAACGCGGCTGGATCGAAGAGTTCGACCTCGGCGCGCTCGCGCAAACTGGCGAGCACATCCGCGGGCAATGGCTTATAAACGACGACACGGGGTTTCATCGGTTCACTTTCCCGACGCATGGGCATGTGCGCCAAGCGCTGCGCTGGCTTCAGGCTGAGCCTTGACCGCAAGTGTCAGCAGCACCGACGCGACGAGCGCCGCGCTCATGAAGGCATACGACGCAGCCGGCGAGCCCGTCGCGCCATTCAGATAGCCGACGAAATACGAGCCGACGAACGAGCCGAGCGCGCCCATGCTGTTGATGAGGGCCATCGCGCCACCCGCCACGTTCTTCGGCAGCAGCTCGGGAACGATGGCGAAAAACGGCCCATAGGGCGCATACATCGCCGCGCCCGCGATGACGAGCATCGCATACGAGAGCCAGAAATGCGTGCTGCCGAGCGCATAGGATGCCGCGAACGCCGCTGCGCCGATGAGCAGGCTCGGCCACACGAACGCCTTGCGCACGCGCAGCTTGTCCGAGGCCCACGAAACGACGAGCATCGCGATGGTCGCCATCAGATACGGCAGCGCCGACAGCCAGCCCGTTGCCACCATGCCGAGCGCCGAGCCGTTTTTCAGGATCGACGGCAGCCAAAGGACGAATCCGTAGACGCCGATGCTCCAGCAGAAATACTGCGCGCAGAGCTTGACGACGGCGGGCGAGCGAAACGCTTCGGCGTAATTGCGCACGGGTTTGATCGTCGCTTGCTCGGCCGCGAGCGCCGCGTCGATGCCGCGCTTGTCTTCGGCGCTCAGCCACTTCACCTCGCGCGGGGTGTCGCGCGCAAGCGCCCACCAGCAAAACGCCCAGATAACGGCGGGAAAGCCCTCCGCGATGAACATTTCGCGCCACCCGAACGCATGCACGAGGTAGCCCGATACGACCGACATCCAGAGCACCGTGACGGGATTGCCGAGGATGAGGAACGTGTTGGCGCGCGATCGCTCGGCCCGCGTGAACCAGTTGCTGATGAAGATCAGCATGGCCGGCATGACCGCGGCTTCGACGACACCGAGCAGGAAGCGAATGGCGATGAGCGAAGGAACGTTGGCGACGACACCGGTCAGCGCCGCGCACGCGCCCCACAGAATCAGGCTGACGAAAACGAGCTTGCGCACGCTACGCCGCTCGGCATAGATGGCGCCCGGAATCTGGAAGAAAAAATAGCCGAGAAAAAAGAGCGCGCCGATCAGCGAAGACAATCCCGCGCTGACGCCGAGATCCTTGTTGATGCCGGCGGCCGACGCGAAGCCGTAGTTCGCGCGATCGAGATAAGCGAGGCTGTAGGTGATGAAGACGATCGGCATGATCGCCCACCAGCGGCGGGGGGCCAGGTTTGCGGGCATAGGTGTCTCCTCCATGTGAACAGGCTTGGCGCGGGGCGCGCCGAGCCTTCGTTACGTCATGCCGGGGCAGCGATCCGTTCGATCCGGTCGAGCTCGCCGCGCGTCGGAAATCCTTCCGAATCGCCGATCACCTGGACCGCCAGCGCACCGATGCGATTGCCGCGCGCCACCGCTTCGGGCAACGCCCGGCCTTCGAGCAACGCACTGATGACGCCCACGGCGAACCCGTCGCCCGCGCCGACGGTATCGACGACTTGCGCCACCGGTGCGGCCGCGGCGTACCCCGAATATTCGGCAGTGCGGTAATAGGCGCCGCGCGCGCCCAGCTTGACGACGACGCCGCGCGCGCCCGCATCGAGGTAGCAGGCCGCAATGTCTTCGGGTTTCGTGAAGCCCGTCAGAACCGTGCCCTCCTCGAGGCCCGGCAGCACCCAGTCGGCAAGCGTGGCGAGCCGGTTCAGCGATGTCACCATGGCTTCGCGGGAGGGCCACAACGTCGGCCGCAGATTCGGATCGAACGAGATCGACTTGCCCGCCTCCCGCATCTCGCGTGCGAGGTGAAACGCAAGTTCGTGCGACGAGGCGGAAATGGCGGGCGCGACGCCCGTCAAGTGCAAGTGCCGTGCCGCCAACGCGTACTCGGGCGAATAGTCGTCGATCGACAAGTGGCTCGCAGCCGATCCCCTGCGGAAATATTCGACAGCCGGATCGCGGCCGTCATCCTGCTTCGATTTCAATTGGAATCCGGTCGGGTACCGTCCGTCCACGCTCACGCGGCCCGCGTCGATGCCCTCCTTGGCGAGGGTATCGAGCACATAGCGGCCGAAAGAATCGTCGCCGACGCGGCTCATCCAGCCTACCTTGAAGCCGAGCCGGGCCAGGCCGATGGCCACGTTCAGATCCGCCCCGGCGATTCGCTTCGTGAACCGGTTCACCTGCGCGAGCGGCCCCGGCTCATCCGCGACGAAAAGCGCCATCGCTTCGCCGTAGGTGAGGACATCGAGAGAAAAGGACATCGAAGACTCCCAGGTCATGACTGTGTTCAGGTAGCGGCCAACCATGCAACGCGTCGGCGCGCGTCGTCGGCCACGCCTTGCTCGGCGAGCGGAAATTCGATCGCTCGCGGCACGCGCCGCGGCAGGATCGCGAAAATCGAGGGGAAAAACGGATCGTCGGCCGCGGGCGCGCACGCAAAACGGCGCGCTCCACTTCCCGTGACCCCTTTGCAATGGATGTACTCGACATGTTCGGCGAGGGCCTGGGCCGCCGCGAGCGGTGCTTCGCCAGCCCACTGCCAGTTGCCGATGTCGAAGGTCATGCCGAGTACATCGGGTGCCCCCTCTTCAGCGAGCGCATCGAACAATGCCACGAAGCGCGCGAGTGTGTCGTCGATTGCGCGTTGACCGTTCTCGACGAGAAGGCGCGCGCGCCCCTGATCGCAGATGCGCGCAATGGCGGCGGCATTCGCCCGCCCGGTGAATGTGCCCAGCTGCAGTTTGAAGTATCGGGCCCCCAGCGCGTCCGCCTCGGCCTGCGCTGTCGCCAACGCGTGGTGATCGAGCCGCCCTTCGATATACAGGCACGCCGGCGTCGAGTAGACACACCACAGGCCACGTTTGCGCGCCTCGGCGCCCAGCCTGGCGAGCGCTTCGTGGCTGGCATCGGCGTCGCTCGCAAAAAGCTCCCGCCGCACTTCGAAGCCGTGAGCGCCTGCGTCCGCCGCGACGCCCAGCCAGGGGGAATGTCCGCTGCGCCAGACCGGATCCGCACCGAACGCATTCGCAACGATCACGATCTCGGTCATCGGACACCCATTTTGATGCGTTGCGCGATCGTTTGGAACCGGTTCCATCAGCAATCCAAAAAAACGGGCACCGACGGCCCGACTTCGGAATGATGCCCGCACACCCGGGTTTCTCGCCATTATGGAAAGCCCTTAGCTCCAGGTGTCGCCTCGGACAGGCACATATCGATGAACGCCGTGGCGACGCGGGATTGGGCGCCTTCATGTGGCACGAGAATCGAAAACCGACGTGTCAGCGGCCGCGGTGCCAGCGAAAGCGCTCGTAGCGCCCCATCCTCGTGGCGCATCGCCAGCGCCGATACGAAACCGACGCCCATGCCGGCCCGCACCGCTTCTTTCACACCTTCGACGCCCGCTACCCTGAGCGCCACGTGCATCGGCACGCCGGCCGCTGCGAATGCCTGCTCGACGATCTGCCGCACGCCGGAGCCCTCTTCACGCAACACGATGGGAAAAGCGCTCAACGCACCGAAACTGACCGTGCCAACCGCCCCGTCGGACGACCCGGCAAGCGGGTGATCCGCCGGCACGATGGCCACGATCTCGTCCTCGCCCCAGCCGCGAAGCCCGGTTCCCGGCGGCAGGCCCGCCCCCGGCGGGCCCTCGACCATTGCGACGTCGAGCGTCTGCAGCGCGGCGACGATGTCCGCGGTGTTGCCCCCCGACGTCATCACGGTCACATCGGGAAAACGTCGCTGAAACGCGGCGATCAGGTACGGCAACAAATAGCTTGCAAGGGTGGTGCTCGCGCCCACGCGCAGGCTCCCACGCGCGAGACCTCGCAATGCGTCGCGATAGGCGTGGGCCTGCCGGTATGCGTCGCTCACGTGCTGCGCGTACTCGGCAAGCTGCTGACCGGCAGGTGTCAGCTGTATGCCCCTGCCGTGCCGCCGGTAAAGCGGTTCGCCGAACTCGTCCTGCAATTGCCTCAGTTGGCCCGAGACGGCGGGCTGCGACAAATGAAGTGCGCCCGCGGCATGGCTGATATTCAGATGCTCGGCGACGGCGGCGAAGGTTATCAGTTGGTCAGGGGTCATTGGCGACATGTATCGGTACAGCCGATATATTAAGTTGCAAATGACAATTTTTCATATCGATATGGTGGAAATACCATAAACCCTGTTCCTCTTCCCGCCGAAGGCACCTCGATGTCTCACTCCTCCCAATTTTCTTTTCCTGCCGCAACGCCTGGGGGGTCCGACAAACAGGGCCATCTGAATGGTCTCCTTTTCGTTGCACTGTTCGCCGCCGCCGTAACACGGCTTGCCGCTTTGCCGTCGCTCGCCGCGTTGGGCGTGAGTCCGTTGATCGTAGGCATCGTGGCCGGCGCAATCTACGGCAACACACTGCGGGCCGGGATGCCTGCCCCGTGGGCCAGTGGAGTCAACTTCGCTGCGCGCCGCCTGCTGAGAATCGCGGTTGCGTTCTTCGGGCTACGGGTGAGCCTGCAAGAAATTGCTCAGGTGGGCCTGCCTGGCCTCGCCGTGTCTGTCCTGGTGGTGCTCAGCACACTGGCTGTGGGAACCTGGATCGGTATGCGGCTATTCAAGCTCGACCGCGACACCGCGATGCTGACCGCCGCCGGTAGTGCGATTTGCGGGGCGGCCGCGGTGCTCGCGTTCGAATCGACACTGCAGTCGAAGCCCGAGAAAAGCGCCGTCGCCGTGGGGAGCGTGGTGCTGTTCGGCACGCTTTCCATGCTCCTTTATCCGTTGGCGTACCGCGCGGGCTGGCTGCATCTCGATACGACCGGGGTGGGACTGTATTTCGGCGGTACGATCCATGAAGTCGCGCAAGTAGTCGGCGCAGCGAGCAATGTCAGCCCGGCGGCGACGCATGTGGCGACGATCGTCAAGATGACGCGCGTGATGCTGCTCGTACCCGTTCTCCTCATGGTCAGTGCCTGGCTCATGCGCTCGGACGCGCGCACCCATGCCGATCGACCGCGCGCGGCCAGGCTGGCGATCCCCTGGTTCGCGTTGGGCTTTCTGGCCTGCGTGCTCGCCAATTCCCTGCATGCGTTGCCGCATGGCGTCGTTCAGGCAGCCAACGCGCTCGATACCTTCGCACTGACGATGGCCATGACCGCGCTCGGAATCGAAACGCGACTCGTGCACGTCCGCCGTGCCGGCCCGCGTGCGCTGGCAACGGGTCTCGTCCTCTATCTGTGGCTGAGCGTCGCGGGACTGGCCATCACCTGGGGTGTCCAACGGTACCTGGGCTGAACGAACCGCCTCGCGGAGCGATCAAAGCGACGGCGCCCTGGCGCCACACCGCTCGTTTCCAAGGAGAAATCGATGGCTTATGAGCTGCATTACTGGAACGGCTTGCAAGGCCGCGGCGAGTTCGTCCGCCTGGCGCTCGAGGAGTCGCGCGCGCCCTATATCGATGTCGCCCGCGGCCGTGCCGAGGATGGGTATGGCGAGAGCGCCATGCTGGAGGTCATGTCGAGCAAAACCGAGCCGCACGTTCCGTTCGCCCCGCCTTTTCTCAAAGACGGCGATCTGATCGTGCCGCACACCGCCAACATCCTGCTCTATCTCGGACCGAAGCTTCATCTCGCGCCGAAGGACGAACTTCGCTATGTCGTGCACGGCCTGCAACTGACGATCGCCGATATGGTCACCGAGGTCCACGATACTCATCATCCGATTGCCACCGGGCGCTATTACGAGGAGCAAAAGGATGCCGCCCGTGCCCGCGCGGCCGATTTCATCGAGCACCGCCTGCCGAAGTTCATGGGGTACTTCCAGCGCGTTCTGGCACAAAACCCCAACGGCGGCCGATATATGGTGGGCGACAGCCTGACCTACGTCGATTTGTCGATGTTCCAGCTGATCGAGGGGCTGCGCTACGCGTTTCCACGTGCGATGAAGCGGTTCTCGGCCCGCTATCCCGGCCTCGCCGCGTTGCATGACGCCGTCGCCGAGCGCCCGAACATCGCCGCTTATCTCGCCTCCGAACGACGCCTGCCGTTCAACGAGACCGGCATCTTCAGGCATTACCCCGAACTCGACAAGGACGTGCGCTGACGATGTCGCCTCCCGACAAGGCTGCGGTGCGAAATGGCGACGCGCGCGCCGAAAAGGCGATGCTATCCTTGCGCTCGACGCAATCCGCCACCGCCGCCGTGCTTTCATTCCTGCTCCGCCTGCGTACCCGCGCTCAAGCCGTGTTTCGCCTGTCCGAGGCCCATACGATGTTGTTGTGGGCCGTCGCCACGGGTTTGCTCGGCGCCTTCGCCACGATCGCCTTTCGGCGCTGCATCGATCTGCTCCAATGGGCGATCTCCGGGCGGGCCAGCGGCTTAGTCGAAATGGCGCGCGCGCTGCCGTGGACCGTTCGGCTCTGGCTGCCCGCGGCCGGCGGTCTGATCGCGGGCGGCATCCTGATGCTCTCGCAGCGTCGGGCCAGCGGGCCGGCGAATTCGGACTATATGGAAGCGATCGCGATCGGCGATGGTGTCGTGCCGGTCTGGCAGAGCGCGTGGCGCAGCGTTTCGGCGCTTTTCACCATCGGCTTCGGCGGCTCGATCGGCCGGGAAGGCCCGATGGTTCAGTTGGCCGCCCTCGCCGGCTCGATCATCGGCCGCCTCGTCCATTTCGATTCGCAGCGCTTGCGTCTGCTCGTCGCCTGCGGCGCGGCGGCCGGCATCACTTCAGCGTATAACGCACCGATCGCGGGCGCGTTCTTCGTCACCGAAATCGTACTCGGGTCGATCGCGATGGAGAACTTCGGCCCCGTGGTGGTGGCCTCCGTCGTCGCGAACATTACGATGCGCGAGTTCGCGGGCTATCGGCCGCCTTATGAAATGCCGGAATTCCCGCCCATCGCCGGTCTCGAGGTGCTGCTTTTCGTTGCGCTGGGCTTTCTGTGCGGTGCGGCGGCGCCGCAGTTCCTGCGGCTCATCGATCTCGCACGCACACAGTTTCGCAGGCTGCCCGTATCCCTGCCGTTGCGGCTCGCCCTCGGCGGACTCGTCGTCGGACTCATCTCCGTCTGGGTCCCCGAGGTCTGGGGCAATGGGTACAGCGTCGTCAATTCGATTCTGCACTCGCCCTGGACCTGGACGGCGCTCGTCGTCGTCCTCGCCTGCAAGCTCGTAGCCACGGCCGCGACGGTGGGCTCCGGCGCGATCGGCGGCGTGTTCACGCCGACGCTGTTCGTCGGCGCGACACTGGGCTCGCTGTTCGGACTTGGCGTACATGCGCTTTGGCCGCACGGCACCTCGGGCGCGTTCGCCTACGCGATGGTCGGCATGGGCGCGTTTCTGGCCGGTGCGACGCAGGCTCCGCTGATGGCGATCCTCATGATCTTCGAGATGACGCTCAGCTATCAGGTCGTATTGCCGCTGATGCTGTCTTGCGTCGTGGCGTATTTCGTCGCCCGTGCCATCGGCAACGCATCGATGTACGACATCACGCTGCGCCGCCACGCGGACGAACAAGAACGGATGCGCCTGCGGGCAACGCAGATGCGCGAGCTCATCCAGCCCGCGGATACCGTCGTGCCGCTTACCGCCAGCGTGCGCGAGATGACGCGAATCTTCCTCGAATATCCCGTCAAGTATCTCTACGTCGTCGATGCGGAGGGCCGTTTCCTTGGCGTGGTCGCGCTGAAGCACATCACCTCCGATCTACTCGAGAAGCGCGACACCGCGTCGCGCACCGCGGCCGATTATTTGCAGCCCGAATTTGCAACGCTGACGCCCGATATGCCGATCAGCGTTGCATTGCAGCGTTTTCTGGCCTTTCAGGGCGAACGGCTGCCCGTCGTCGCGAGCGCGGAGGAGCCGACCTTGATGGGGGCGGTCTACAAAACCGCCTTGCTCGACGCGTACCGTCGGATGAATCCGGCAATCTGATGGAGCATGGGCCGCGCGTGATGGCCCGGATGGCAAAGCTCGGCAATTTCTCTACAATGAAACGGAAGCTGGGCAACGACGCGGTACCGTGCGCAACGCACCGGGTGAGCGTTCTCCCGGCCGATTCGTCGATCCGGAGCGAAGATGAGCGAGCCGTTCCTCGATGCCGTGCGCCGCGACCACGCGGGATGGATTTTCGTCCATATTGAAGGCGAGCCGTACGACCGTGGCGAGCAGCACGGCAAAGTGTTGGCCGCGGAAATCCACAACGCGATCCGCACCGCCAAATATCTCGCCCGCTGGGATACCGGGGAAGAGTTCGAAACGTTCACGCGTGCTGCCGTCGAGCAGTTTTCGCGCAAGCTCGATACCGAATACCTGGACGAAATTCAGGGCATCGCCGACGGTGCAAAGTTGCCGTTCGCCGACGTGCTCGCATGGAACGGCTATATGGACCTGCTGCAAAGCTGGTGGCCGACCCAGGCGGCGGCGCGGGATCCTTCGGCCGGCATCAAGCCCTGGCGCGGCCGGCGGGGGCATCACTGCAGCGCATTCATTGCGACCGGCAGCGCAACGCGCGATGGCCGCATCGTCATGGCCCACAACTCGTGGGACCGCTACGCGGCGGGCGACGCATTCAACGTGGTATTCGATATCGTCCCCGACGCGGGACACCGCATTCTGATGCAGGGCCTGCCCGGCTGCATTTCGAGTCTGACGGACTTCTGGCTGACGTCGGCCGGTCTCATGGTGACTGAAACGACGATCTCGAACTTCGCCGGGTACAACCCATCGGGCGCGCCGGAGTTCTACCGTTCGCGGCGTGCGACGCAATACGCCAACTCGATCGGCGAGTGGTGCGACATGTTCGCGCTGTCGAACAACGGCGGCTATGCGAACAGCTGGTTGTTGGGCGATTTGAAAACAGGCGAAATCGCTCGCTTCGAACTCGGGCTGCACGCCCGCGGGTTCGAAAGCACCAAGGACGGCTTCTATAGTGGTTGCAATACCGCCACGAATTTGAAAATTCGCAATCAGGAGTGCATTGGCGAGGGCGAAGACTATACCGACGTTCGTAAAAACGGAGCGCGCCGCCTGCGTTTCATGCAGTTGGCCGACATCCATCACGGCAAGATCGACGCCGAGCTCGCAAAGGAAATGATCGCCGATCATCACGATGTCTATCTCGACCGCGACGACAATCCTTGCTCGCGCACCATCTGCGGGCATCTCGAACTCGACGACGCGCGCTTCGCCGGTCACGACCACGGGCCGTTCAATCCTTGGGGGGCGAACGATGGCAAAGTCGTCGACAGCGAAATGGCGCGCGATCTCGCGTTCTGGGCGCGCTGGGGGCATCCCTGCGGCCGCCCGTTCGATGCACAGGCGTTCATGAAACGCCACCCGCAGTGGAATTGGCTCAACGGTTACATGCGCGACAGGCCCTCGTGGCCCTGGACGCGCTTCGAAGTGCTGCGCTAGGGCACGCCCTGCCCCGGGCACGCGGCATGCTGCATTTGCCGGTCGGAAGACGACTCAAAGGCTGCATGTCGCATCGAGAAGGAGGTCGAGTCATGAAAGTCTCGACACTGACGACCATGGCATTGCTTTCGGCATCGTGCTTCGCCGCACCCAACCATACGGCGGCGCTCGACAGCCTGACGGCACGCGCCGCGCTCGCCGCGGCGCGGATCAACGCGCCGCCCGTGGCACCGCCCGCGCCGCATGTGCTGGCCGGCACCGGGCCGGGACCCCAGCATTGGAGCCGCATCGAATTGCCGAAACCGCACGGCCTCGCGGCCCGCTTCGGTCCGCACGAGCGACAGGCGCAAACCTGAAGACGGCCCCCGAAGCCCGGAGGACCGCAATCGAGCCGCAACAGAGCCGCCGCCGCATGTCGGCGGGCGGCGCCCCATACTGCCAAAGGAGCATGCTCATCATGTCGACACCCGCGGTCCCGGACGAACCCATCGATCTTCAGATCGCGGATGTACTGCATGCGGTGTCCTTTCCCGCGAACAAGGACGAGATCGTCGACATTGCTCGCGATGCCGGCGCGAGCAATGAACTGCTGGCGATTCTCGACGGGCTGCCTGAGCAGGACTACGCCGACGTCGATGCGGTCACGCGGCTGATCGGCAGCAACTACGGGCCCGGCGTCAGCGTTTGACGGCGAGCCGCCCCGGCCGGCGATGTCCGGTGCCGTCTAGCCTATCAGGCCTTTGATCTTCTCGACTGCGCTCGCCCGGTTCGAGACGATCGCGGCAACCGCCTTCGCCGCACCTTCCTGAAGGTTTCCTCGTCCGAACAAGGTCGCGAGAATGAGCATGGCAATCGGGCAGCGGCCATCCTGGCCCAGGACATGGGGGAAGCGGTATTTGAACACCTCGTGCTCCGTCGGGTTCGACTGCGCGGCGCCCCAGAGCGCGCAAGCACTGTAGTACCCGTCCCGGTGGCGTTCCTTGCCTTTCCTCGCAGCGAGCTTTTTTGCAACATAATGGCCGCCTTTGTCGAGCGCACCGTAAGTCGCCAGCGGGAGCCCCACGAGCGGATGCAGGCCGGCGGCCGACGACGACGCCCCCTTCATCCATTCCTGCGCAATATTTGCCGCCTCGCCGCAGCAACTGCACGTACCGCGGTAGCGGTCCTGGAGTGCCAGCAGGGGATCGAGCTTGCTGCCCGTCACGAGCACCGAGATGACGGTCGTGATATGGCTGAGAACGCTGAGATAACCGTTTGCGAGCGTTGTCGCATTCGCAGCGGCGTTGGCGCTCATCCACCACGTCATGCACTGTTGCACAAGCGAGCTGTTGGTCGTGCTCATTACGGTGCTGACCATCGGCTGAACCGCGACAAACGTTCCTACCGCGCTGATGGTGGCGTCGGTCACATCGTGGACTTGTTTGACCCCTTCGAAGACCTTGCCGACCGTCTCGCTGCCGGTGGCTCTCGCGACGAGCTGTCCCGCTGCATTGATCGCCGTCGGCACGGCCGAGGTCACGAGCTGCCCAACGGTATCGGCGAGCGCGCCCGCTTTGGCTCGCGTGAACTTCGGTTTCGTCTCGATCAGGGTATAGACGAGCTGCTTGGATTCTTCGTAGCTGGTGCCCAACCCGGACTGCATCGCGCGAATGTCTTGCGCGCCTTTGAGCAGTAGCAACATCGCCTGCAGAATCTCGAGATCCCGATGCAGATTCCCGGTGTGTGGCGAGGGCGTCCGGGCTTCCATCATCAGCCGCAGTCGTCGCCTGGCGTCCTCATACCTGTCTTCTTGTCCCATCGTCGACTCCTTTAACGTTGGCGAAGCGAGCGCATTCGCTCGTTTTCACTCGCCTAGTTTTAGTCATCGCCGACGCGCAAATCTCTGAGAAATATCTCGATATTGCAGACTCGAGGCTCTTTCAGCCAACCAGGACCCTTTGGAAGAAGCCCGCGAGGACCGATTCGGTTACCTCATCGGTGAACTGCTGGGGATCGCACATGCGAAAGAACTGCAAGCCGTCGCAAAGGCTCACGAGCCCGAGCGCCAGCGTTTCGGCCGGCAACGGCAGCTCGCTGCCCACCTGCTCCGAAAAAGCGCGGATGTACGCTGCGATCTGCTCGAGCTTCTCGTTTCTGAACGCGTTGAAGCGGGTGCGGAATTTGGCGTCGCGGCCCGCCAGCAATTTCGCCTCGACCCAGAGCGGGAAGCAACGGTCGTCCCGAATCATCTGGCTGTAGTAGGTCGTGACGCGCGTTTCGATCTCCGCTTTCGTGCCGCCGTCTTGCATGATCGCTTGGAAATCGGCATCCATCCGGTCGTGGTCGCGGCGCAGCAGTTCGATCAGCAACTCGGCCTTGCCGTCGAAGTTCGAATAGAAGGCGCCGCGCGTATAGCCGGCCGCTGACGCGATGTCCTCGACGCTCGTTGCGACATACCCCTTTTTGATAAACATCGTGCGCGCCGAGTCGATCAAGCGCTCGCGCGTCTGGTCCTTGCTCTGCTCGCGGGTCAGGCGTTTTCGTTTCATGTCCCACAGTGTAGCACTGCCACACCGGAAAATCCGCCTTTGCATTCCAATACACACCTGTATTAGAATGCACTCGCAAATTCGAGATGACCTCCCCGGTGCGGCTGACCGGCCGCGCTTGCGCGGTCCACGCTGCGGCGCTTTTTCTTCACCTTTCATCTGCTTTCGAGGGCTTCGTGGATCGTTCCGATCATGGCGCACCGAATGGCGTGCGCGCGTCGTTGCGTCGCGCCGCTTCGTCCCCGCGCCGATATAGCGTTCTGGCATCGGTATGCTGCGCCTTGGCGCTCGCCGGCTGCCATCCGCGGGAAGCCGCCGTGCCCCCGATCAAGCCCGTCGTGGCGATTGCGGTGCATCCGGACGGTCGCGCACCGGTCGCCTCGCTGCCCGGCCAGGTGCAGGCACGCTACAGCACGCCGCTTTCATTCCGCGTCGCGGGCAAGATCGTCGAGCGACGCGTGCGTCTCGGCGATACGGTCAAGCCCGGGCAAGTATTGGCGAGCCTGGATCCGGCGGACGTGCAAAAGAACGTCGCGAACGCGCAAGCGCAGCTCGACGCGGCGCAGCACCGGCTCGTCTATGCGAAACAGCAGCTCGATCGCGATCGCGCCCAGGCGCACGAAAACCTCATCGCGCCCGCGCAGCTCGAACAAACGCAAGACGCTTATGCGGCGGCCGCGGCGCAGCGCGATGCCGCGCAAGCCCAACGTGCGCTGGCTGCCGATCAGCTCCGATATGCCACGCTCACGGCCGATCATGCCGGCGTCATCACGGCTGAAAACGCCGATACGGGCCAAAACGTGTCGGTGGGTCAGGCTGTCTACCAACTGGCGTGGAGCGGCGAAATCGATGTCGTCTGCGATGCGCCCGAACGCTTGCTGCCCTCGCTTGCCGTCGGCCACACGGCGCGGGTGAGTCTGCCGGCTTTGCCGGGCCAGACGTTTGCGGCACGGGTGCGCGAAGTCTCGCCGGCCGCCGATCCGCAAAGCCGCACTTACCGCGTCAAGCTCACGCTGCAGGCGCCGACGCCCGCGCTCAAGCTCGGCATGACCGCGAACGTCGCGTTCGAAACGTCCGGCGATACGTCGGTCGCGCATCCGTTCACCCTGCCCGCCACCGCGCTCTTTCACATCGGCGAGCGGCCGGCCGTATGGGTCGTGCGCGCGGGCAGCGATACGCTCGAGCTTCGTCCGATACAAGTCGTGCGCTACGACGAACGCACGATCTCCGTCGCCTCGGGACTTCGCGATGGCGAGCGCGTGGTGCTGCAAGGCGTCCACGCCGTCAGCGCGGGCGAACACGTCCGCGCGGTCGCGCCGTTGCATCCCGAGGATTTTGCGTCATGAGCGTCGATCGCCCCAACGATTCCGACGGCCTGCCGCAATCGATGCCGACCCCGTCCCCGCAGGAAGACCGTTTCAACTTGTCCGCATGGGCGCTTCGCCATCAGGCGCTCGTGATCTTCCTCATCACGCTCGCGACGCTGGCAGGCATCCTCGCCTACACCCGGCTCGCACAATCCGAAGATCCGCCGTTCACGTTCCGCGTGATGGTGATTCGTACGCTCTGGCCCGGTGCGACGGCTCGGCAGGTGCAAGAGCAGATCACAGACCGCATCGGTCGCAAGCTGCAGGAAGAGCCGCACATCGACTTCCAGCGCAGTTACTCTCGCCCCGGCGAGTCGATGATTTTTTTCACGATGAAGGACTCCGCTCCGGTCAAGGACGTGCCGGAGACCTGGTATCAGATTCGCAAGAAGGTGGGCGACATTGCCGCCACGCTACCCCCGGGGACCGTCGGCCCGTTCTTCAATGACGAGTTCGGCGATGTTTACACGAACGTCTATACGCTCCAAGGCGACGGCTTCACGCCGGCCCAGTTGCATGACTATGCCGATCAATTGCGCACGGTCCTGCTGCGCGTGCCCGGCGTGGCGAAAGTCGACTATTTCGGGGACCCGGATCAGCACGTCTTCATCGAGATATCGAACGCACAGCTCACCCGTTTGAACATCTCGCCACAACAGCTGGCCGAGGCCATCAACGCCCAAAACGCCGTTTCGCCGGCCGGCACCGTCACGACGGGTGTCGACCGCGTGTTCGTCCGCCCGAGCGGACAATTCCGCGATGTCGAGGCGCTCGCCAATACGCTCATCACGATCAACCAGCGCACATTCCGCCTCGGCGATATCGCCAAGATCACGCGCGGTTACGACGACCCGCCCGTGACGCAGATGCGCGGCAACCACCAGGCGGTACTCGGCATCGGCATCACGATGCAGCCGGGCGGCGACGTGATTCGCCTCGGAAAAGCGCTCGATGCCAAGCGCGACGAGTTGCGCATGCATCTGCCGGCCGGGCTCGAGCTAACCGAGGTATCGAGCATGCCGCATGCGGTATCGCATTCGGTGAACGACTTTCTGGAAGCGGTCGGCGAAGCCGTCGCGATCGTGTTGATCGTGAGCCTGATCTCGCTGGGCCTGCGAACCGGGATGGTGGTCGCCATTTCGATTCCGATCGTGCTGGCCGTCACGGCGCTGTTCATGTCCCTCTTCGATATCGGCCTGCACAAGGTTTCGCTCGGCACGCTCGTGCTGGCACTCGGGCTGCTCGTCGACGATGCGATCATCGCCGTCGAGATGATGGCCGTGAAGCTCGAACAGGGCTGGAATCGGACGCGCTCCGCAGCGTACGCCTATACGAGCACCGCATTTCCGATGTTGACGGGTACCCTCGTCACCGTTTCGGGCTTCTTGCCGATCGCGCTCGCCAAATCGAGTACCGGCGAATATACCCGCTCGATCTTCGAAGTCTCGGCGATCGCGCTGATCGCATCGTGGTTCGCCGCCGTGGTGCTGATTCCGCTGCTCGGCTATCACCTGCTGACCGAGCGCAAGCGCAACCCGCATGGCACGGACGCGGGCGGCGACGGCGCCGCGGCGGACGACGCGCATCACGTGGATATCTACGACACGCGCTTTTATCGCCGGTTGTCCGTCTGGGTCGCGTGGTGCGTCGAGCGGCGCGCGATCGTGCTGAGCATCACCGTCTTGCTCTTCGTCATCGCGCTGGCCGGGTTCTCGCTCGTGCCGCAGCAATTCTTTCCGAGTTCGGATCGCCCCGAGCTGCTCGTCGATATGCGGCTGCCGGAAGGCGCGTCGTTCGAGGCGACGTTGCGCGAGGCCAAGCGCCTCGAGAAGACGCTCGATGGGCGCCCTGAAATCGACCACTTCGTGGACTTCGTCGGCACGGGTGCCCCGCGCTTTTATCTCCCGCTCGATCAACAACTGCAGCAGCCGAACTTCGCGCAATTCGTGGTGACTGCCAAATCCGTCGAGGACCGCGAGAAGCTTGCCCGCTGGCTCGATACGCAGCTCGAAAACCAATTCCCGGGCGTGCGCACGCGCTTGTCGCGGCTCGAGAACGGGCCGCCGGTGGGCTTTCCGATCCAGTTCCGCGTGAGCGGCGATGACATCGCGACGGTGCGCTCCATTGCCGAGAGGGTCGCCTCCATGGTCCGTGCCGACACGCGCACGCGCAATGTGCAATTCGATTGGGACGAGCCCGCGGAACGGTCTCTGTCGTTCGAGATCGACCAGATGAAAGCGCATGAACTCGGCGTGACGTCGCAAGACGTATCGAATTTTCTTGCGATGACGCTCTCGGGCTATACCGTCACGCAGTATCGCGAGCGCGACAAGCTGATCGGTGTCGAGCTGCGCGCACCCAAGAGCGAACGCGTCGACCCCGCAAGGCTGACGAGCCTCGCGATGCCGACTCCGAACGGACCGGTGCCGCTCGCGTCGCTCGGCCACATGCGCGCGACGCTCGAATACGGCGTCATCTGGGAGCGCGACCGTCAGCCGACCATCACCGTCCAGGCCGACGTGCGCGGCAACGCGCAAGGCATCGACGTCACGAACGCCATCGATCGCGCGCTGAGTGCCGAGCGCGCCCAGTTGCCGCTCGGCTACCGGATCGAGGTCGGTGGATCGGTGGAGGAAAGCGCGAAGGGCCAGTCGTCGATCAACGCGCAAATGCCGCTGATGGCGATCGCCGTATTGACGCTGCTGATGATTCAGCTGCAGAGCTTCGCGCGCGTCCTGATGGTCGTGCTGACCGCGCCGTTGGGGCTGATCGGTGTCGTCGCGACGCTGCTGCTGTTCGGCAAGCCGTTCGGTTTCGTGGCCACGCTCGGGGTTATTGCGATGTTCGGCATCATCATGCGCAACTCGGTCATCCTCGTCGACCAGATCGAGCAGGATATCGCGGCCGGGCATCGGCGCGTCGATGCCATTATCGGCGCCACCGTCCGCCGCTTCCGTCCGATCACACTGACCGCGGCGGCCGCGGTGCTCGCGCTGATTCCGTTGCTGCGCTCGAATTTTTTCGGGCCAATGGCCACCGCCTTGATGGGCGGCATCACGAGCGCGACGATCCTGACACTTTTCTATTTGCCGGCGCTTTACGCGGCGTGGTTCAGGGTGCGGCGCGACGAGCGCGATCCTCTGCCGTCCGGTACTGAGCATACGGGGAACTGACGATGAATTCCGCCTCGAGTCGCGTTGTTCTCACCGCGGCCATCGCATCCGCACTGGCCGGCTGTTCCTTCGGTCCGAACGGCGCACCGCCCGCGATGCCATCGCCTGCCCAATATGGCGCGGCACCGCAACCGCCGCGCACAGCGACGGCTGGCGGTGTTGCCCAGCAGTTCGAGATGGGCGCTGAACCGGTGCCCCAATGGTGGCGGCTTTATCGCTCGGATGCGCTCGACGCGCTCGTCGATGAGGGTCTGCGCAACAGTCAGACGCTTGCCGCAGCCGAAAAATCGCTCGCCGCCGCGCACGAGCAACTGCGCGCACAGATCGGTTCGTCATTGCTGCCGCACGTTGACGCCGGCGCACAGGCAACACGCGAACGGGCGCTCGGCATTCCCACCGCCGGACCGAATACCGTCCTCTACAACGTGTTCGTGGGGCAGGTGGAAGCGAGCTATACGTTCGATCTTTTCGGCGCCGTGCGCTACGCAAATGCGGAATTGCGTGCGCGGGTGAACCAGCAGGCGTTTCAGCTCGATGCGGCACGGCGTGCGCTTGCGGCCAATATCGTCGGCTCCGTCATCAACGTCGCCGCGCTCGACCGTCAAATCGCGGTGACGGAGCGGCTCGTGGCACTCGCCAACGACACGGCGCGCGAGGATGAACGCCGCTATGCGCTGGGCGCCGTCTCGCATGCGCAGGCGCTGACGTCGAAGCAAAGCGCCGCGTCGCTCGCGGCCAATTTGCCCGGGTTGCGTCAGCAGCGCGCCGCGGCCGCGCATGCCCTCGCCGTACTGTTGGGCCGCACGCCCGACGCCGCGCCCCCCGTGCCGGCGCTGGAAAGCTTCGCATTGCCCGAGCGCGTACCCGTGGTGCTGCCGTCCGAGCTGTTACGCTCGCGTCCGGACATCCGCGCCGCCGATGCCACACTCAAGGCGGCCGCGGCGGATGTCGGAGTGGCAACGGCGCAACTGTTCCCCAGCGTGTCGCTCTCGGCAAGCATGGGGCAAAGCGGCTTCTCGTGGGCCAAAGCGCTGTCGGGCGCCGGCGCCGTGTGGAGCATCGGCGCCGGGCTTTCTCAGCCGATTTTTCACGGCGGGGCACTGCGCGCGCAGCGCCGAGCCGCGATCGACAACTACGACGCAGCCGTGCTGCAGTACAAGGCGACCGTGCTCTCGGCTTTCCAGAACGTAGCCGACACGCTCGCGGCACTCGAGCATGATGCGGAAACGCTCGCATCGGCCGATACGGCTGCCGGGGCCTCGCGCACCGGCTTCGAGGAGACTGCCGCGCGGCACCGACTCGGGGCGTTACCGCCCTCGGCCGAACGGGCGAGCGAACAGCAATATCTGAACGCGGAGCTCGATGCGATTCGCGCGACCAGCCGGCGCCTGACCGATACCGCAAGCCTCTTTCAGGCAATGGGCGAAGTGCCGGCGGACGAGCGCTCCTGACACGCGAACCGGGCAATCCGGCGCACGCCGATCAGGCGACGCCTTCAAGGCGCCGCCTCTCGGCCCTCGACATGAAGTAGTTGATGACGATCACGCCGATCGTGACGACGGCGATGAAAAGCGTTGCGAGCGCGTTCATTTCGGGATTGAGCCCGAGCCGGACCCGCGAGAAAACGACGAGAGGCAGCGTCGTCGATCCGGGCCCCGAAAGAAACGCCGACAGCACGAGATCGTCGATCGAGAGCGTGAACGACAGCAGCCAGCCGGCCATGAGCGCCTGCGAGATGAGCGGCAGCGTGATCGTGAAAAACACCTTCAACGGCGTCGCGCCGAGGTCGAGCGCCGCCTCTTCGAGCGAGGGGTTCAGATCGCGCACGCGCGACTGCACGATGATGGCGACATAGGACATGCAGAGCATGACATGGCCGATCCAGATCGTGACGAGACCGCGCCCTTCGGGCCAACCGAGCCACTTGCCCATTTCGATGAACAGCAGCAGCAGCGAAATGCCCTGAATGACCTCGGGGATGACGAGCGGCGCATTGATCATCCCGGTAAAGAGCGTGAAGCCGCGAAAGCGGCCCATGCGCGCCAGCACGAAGCCCGCCCAGGTACCGATGAAAACCGAAGCGAATGCCGTCAGCAACGCAATGCGCAGCGAAAGCCAGAACGACGCGATCAGTTCGTCATCCTGTACGAGCGCGGCGTACCAGCGCGTCGAAAAACGCGTCCAGACGGTGACGAGCTGAGACTCGTTGAACGAATAGACGACGAGGCTCAGGATCGGAATGTAAAGAAACGCGAAGCCGATGCCGAGCGCGATCAGCTGCAACGTGCGATTCGGTTTGATCATCGGTGCGCTTCGAGTTGTTTGGCCTGATAGTGCTGGAACATCGCCATCGGAACGAGAAGCAGCAGCACCATCGCGCAGGTCACCGCCGATGCCATGGGCCAATCGGCGTTATTGAAGAATTCGTTCCACATGACGCGGCCGATCATCAACGTATTCGCGCCGCCGAGGAGCTCGGGGATCACGTACTCGCCCACCGCGGGGATGAACACGAGCAGGCATCCGGCGATGATGCCGTTCTTCGATAGCGGCAGGGTGATCTGGACGAACGCTCTCCATGGCTTCGCGCCGAGATCGTATGCCGCCTCCAGCAGCGTCAGATCCATCTTCACGAGATGCGCATAGAGCGGCATCACGAGAAACGGCAGATACGAATAGACCATGCCGATATAGACGGCGACGTTCGTCCGATAAAGCTCGATCGGCGTGTGGATGAGGCCGATCGTCATCAAAAAGTTGTTGAGCAGCCCGTTGTTCTTGAGAATGCCGACCCACGCGTAGACGCGAATCAGGAACGACGTCCAGAACGGCAGCATGACCGCCATCATCAGCAGATTGCGCGCCGCAGGGGCGGAGCGGGCGATGTAATACGCCATCGGGTAGCCGAGCAGCAGGCACAACAGCGTTGTGACCGCGGCTACGACCACCGAGTTGACGTAGGTCGCGAAATAAAGGCTGTCGCTGAACAGAAACGCGTAATGCGCGATGTTCAACGATATCTGGATGACACCTTCCTTGAACGCCACGAGTTCGGAGTAAGGCGGAATACCGAGCTGCAGCTCCGCGAAGCTGATCTTGACGACGAGCAGAAACGGCACGAAGAAAAAAAGCAGCAGCCAGATGAACGGCCCGGCGACGACCGCCGTACTGCCTGTGAGCCGCAAGCGCCGCGCCGGCCATGTGGCCAACGAAGTCAGAGCGTTTTTCATGCTGTCAGCACCACCCCGGCCGAAGCGCTCCAGCGCACATAGATCTCGTCGCCCCAGGTGGGCGTATCGATCTCCGAAAGCGCAAGGCTCGTGACGTTCGCGATGACCGTCTTGCCCGAATCGAGCTTCACGTGATAGAGCGAGTAGCCGCCGAGATAAGCGATGTTCGACACCACGCCGCGCCCCCAGTTGTAGGCACCCTCGGGCGGTTTGCGCGTGAGCGCGACACGTTCGGGACGCACCGAAATGGTGACCGGCATGCCGAGCGGGCCTGTAATGCCGTGGTTGACGTACATCCGGCACGGCAGTTCGGAGGTCTCGACGAATATGTGATCGGGCTCGTCCTCGACGACGTGCCCGTCGAAAAGATTCGTCGACCCGATGAATTCCGCGGAAAAGCGCGTATTGGGATACTCGTAGACCTCGTTGGGCGTACCCAGTTGCACGATCCTACCTTCGCTCATGACGGCGAGCCGGCCCGCCATCGTCATCGCTTCCTCCTGATCGTGCGTGACCATGATGCAGGTCACCCCAACGCGCTCGAGGATATTGACGAGCTCGATTTGCGTGCGCTGGCGAATCTGCTTGTCGAGCGCCGACATCGGCTCATCGAGCAACAGCAGCTTCGGCCGTTTCACGAGCGAGCGCGCGAGCGCCACGCGCTGTTGCTGGCCGCCCGACAGCTGATGCGGCTTGCGCTTGGCGAAACGGCCCATTTGAACGAGATCGAGCGCCGCTTGCACCCGCTCCTTCAATTCGGCCTTCGGCACGCCCTCCTGCTTGAGACCGAATGCGACGTTCGATTCGACCGTCATATGCGGAAAAAGCGCATACGACTGGAACATCATGTTGACTGGGCGCCGGTACGGCGGCATCAGCGCCAGATCTTCGCCGTCGATCAAAATCTTTCCCGACGTGACGGTCTCGAGCCCCGCCAGCATTCTCAGCAGCGTCGACTTGCCACACCCCGAACTGCCGAGTAGCGCAAAGAGTTCGCCCTTCGCGACCGACAAGCTGACGTTGCGCACCGCAACGGTCTCGCCGAAGTTCTTGACGACATCCACGATCTGGACGAAGTCCTCGGCCGAGGCCGTTACTGACGATGGGGCCCGCGCGCCGCTTGGGGCCTGCGAGCTCGGCTGATCGCTCATGGTCTTCCGCTTGATTCGAATCGTTTGACGTACAAAGCCCCCGGCTCCGGTCCGGGGGCTTTCGAGATTACATGCCGGCTAAATATTCTCTTACCGGCCCGACTTGAACTCCGTCCAGAGCCGCGTTTGCAGACGCTGGATATCGGCGGGCAACGGTTTCAAGAGGAACAGTGTCTTGACCACATCGGCGGGCGGATAAACCGCCGGATCGTCGGCGATGCTCTTGTCCACGTACTTGCGCGCTTCGGCATTGGCGCTCGGGTAATACACCGCGTTCGTAATCGCCGCATGCACCTTCGGATCTTCGATGTAATTGATCCACTCGAGCGCCGCTTCCTTGTGTTTCGCGTCTTTCGGAATCGCCATCACGTCGAACCAGATCGGTGCCCCGCCCTTCGGAATGTAGTACTCGATCTTGTAAGGCTTCTTCGCCTCCTGCGTGCGATGCTTGGCGATCACGACGTCACCGGACCAGCCGTAGGCGAAGCAGATATCGCCGCCGACCATATCGTTGATATAGCCCGACGAGTTGAACTGCGTGATGTACGGGCGGATCTTCTTGAGCATGGTCATCGCCGCCTGGTAGTCAGCCGGGTTCGTGCTCATCGGATCCTTGCCGATATAGTGGAGCGCAGCCGCGAAGACCTGATCCGGCGCATCGAGCACCGACACGCCGCACGCCTTGAGTTTGGAAATGTTCTCGGGCTTGAAGAGGACGTCCCAGTTATCGAGCGGTACCTTGCCGAGAATCTTGGTTGCCTTGTCGACGTTGTAGCCAAGGCCCGTCGTGCCATAGGCCCAGGGCACCACATACTTGTTGCCCGGATCGGCACCGGCCACGAGGGCCATCAGTTGCGGGTCGAGATACTTGAGGTTCGGCAGTTTCGATTTGTCGAGCGGGGCGAAGATGCCGGCCGCGATCTGTTTGCCGGCGTAGTTGCTCGTCGGCACGACGATGTCGTAGCCCGAGTTGCCCGTGAGCAGCTTGGCTTGCAGCGTGTCGTCGCTGTCGTAGTTGTCGTATTTGACCTTGATGCCGGTTTGTTTCTCGAAGTTCGGGATCGTGTCCTTGGCGATGTAGTCGGACCAGTTATAGACATTCAGTTGCGTGTCTTTTGCGATCGACGCAGTCCACGGTGCCGCGCACAACGCAAGCACGGCCAGTCCACCCAGAACCCGTTTTTTCATTCCACTCTCCGGTCCATCCGGCCAGCGCCGGTGCCAACCCGTTCCGATATCGCGGCGCGATACGCGCCGCGCGCTGAAAAACCCGAAACCTATCATCAATCGCCAGGCAAGACCAAAAAAAAACCGCGGCATTCGGCCCGGCTGTCGCGCAAAGGGTACAGCGGCTGGACGCGCCGCTGCGCATGAATGGACGGGCGTCGGCGACTGATGAAAACGGGCGCAATTTTATCCCGTTGCACGGCGGTGTCCAGCGGAAAAAATACCGGATCGGCCATTCGGCCGGTCTTGTCCGCGACCTCCGATACCCATTCGGGAGACAGCGCGAACGGAAAAGCGTGCCGCGCGTATGGGCTACCATAGCGCCTGATCTGTCTATTACCAAGGTTTCAAATGGCCTCCAATCTCCATGATGTCCCGGACAGCCCGTGCATCGGCGTGTGTTCGACGCTTTTCGACGACATCTGCAAGGGCTGCGGACGCACGGCAACCGAGGTCTCGAACTGGGTTTTCATGAGCAACGAGGAAAAGCGTGCCGTCTGGGTGCGCATCGAGAAGGAAGGCACCGCCATGCGCTTTCAGTACGACAAGCTATAGGTACGCTTGGCTCGGCCCGAGCGCGCCGTGCACGAACTGCGCGCCGAACCGATGCCGAATCGGTCAGCCTGATTGGCCAGCCTAGTCAGCCGGCCGGCTTCGGCTGCTTGAATTGCAGCGACTTGTACTCGAGGTACTCTTCGAGGCCGAACGTACCGTTTTCCCGACCGTAGCCCGACTGTTTGAAGCCACCGAAAGGCGCTTGCATGTTCCAGTCGCCGCCATTGATGTCGATCTGCCCCGTCCGAATGCGCCGCGCGACACGATGCGCCCGCTCGTCGTCGCCCCCCCAGACCGCACCGGCAAGGCCGTAGGGCGAATCGTTGGCGATCCGAACGGCCTCTTCCTCGTCCTTGTAAGTCAGGATCGAGAGTACGGGGCCGAAGATTTCCTCCTGCGCGATGGTCGCCTTCGGATGGACGCGGCCGAAGACGGTCGGCTTGACGAAAAAGCCTTTCGACAACCCTTCGGGCATGCCGGGACCGCCCGTCACCAGTTCCGCGCCCTCTTCCATGCCACGCTCGATATAGGCGCGCACGCGGGCCTGCTGCGCAGCCGAAGCCAGCGCGCCCAGGCGCGTCGTTTCGCTGCGCGGGTCGCCCGGCACATAGGCTTCGGCCGCCCGCTTCGCGAGTTCACGTACCTCCTCGTAGCGCGACTCGGGCACGAGCATGCGCGTATGCGCGGAGCAGGTCTGGCCGGCATTCAGGAAGCTGTCTGAAACGGTAGCCTTGACGGCTGTGGGAAAGTCCGCGTCATCGAGAATCAGCGAAGCCGATTTCCCGCCGAGTTCGAGCGCGACGCGTTTCACGGTTGCCGCGGCGAGTTCGGCAACGCGCTTACCCGCGCGCGTGGACCCGGTGAACGAGACCATGTCCACGAAGGGATGGCTCGCGATGATCTCTCCGACGACCGCCCCGTAGCCGCTCACCAGATTGAATACGCCCGCCGGCAATCCTGCATCGTGAATGACTTCGGCCAGCACGAATGCGTTGAGGGGCGCGATTTCGGAGGGTTTCAGGACAACGGTGCAGCCTGCGGCAAGCGCCGCGGCCACTTTGAGCGTGATCTGGTTGAGCGGATAGTTCCAGGGCGTGATGGCAGCGACCACGCCGACCGGCTCGCGCACCACGAGCGAGTTGCCCACGCGTTCTTCGAATGCGAATTCTCGAGCCAGTTTCGCGTACGCGTTCCAGTGATAGACGGGCGAGCCAACCTGGATCGCGCGTACGAGCTTGATGGGCATACCGACCTCGCCGCAGATCAGCTGCGTGAGTTCTTCGGTGCGGGCTTTCAGCCCATCGGCAATCTTTTGCAGATATTCGGCCCGCGTAGCGGCGGGCGTGGCGGCCCATGAATCGAACGCGAGCTTCGCAGCCTCGACGGCCGCCTCGGCATCGGCCGCCGCGCCCTCGGGAATGCGGCCCATGACCGCTTCGGTGCCTGAATCGATTACGTCGATCGTGCCGCTTGACGACGGCTTCAGCCACTTGCCGCCGATATATAGGTGCTCGTACGTTTTCATGTCGAATCCCGTCTCGCGAGGCGATCAGAGCATTCTACGCGCGGCGGCGGCGCGACGACGTCAGTACGCCATCCGAGCGCGAGGCACTCACGAAAGGCATACGCGAACGGTTACTCGACACCCTGACTGGCCAGGAAGTCCTCGTAATTGCCGCCGAAGTCATACAGCGTGCCATCGGTTCGCACCTCGATGATGCGGTTCGCAAGGCCGCTCACGAACTCCCGATCGTGTGAAACGAAGATCAGCGTGCCGTCGAATTTATCGAGTGCGACCTGCAACGATTCGATCGATTCCATATCCATATGGTTCGTCGGCTCGTCCATCAGCAGGACGTTGTGCCGGCCCAGCATCAGCTTGCCCCAGATCATGCGCCCCTTTTCACCGCCCGACAGCACCTTCACCGACTTCCTGATGTCATCCGCATTGAAAAGCAACCGCCCGAGCGTGCCGCGCACCATTTGATCGTCGTCGCCCTCCTTGCGGTAGGCATCGATCCACTCGGTCAGCGTCACGTCGTCCGGAAATTCCTCGTACGTATCCTGAGGCATATAGCCGATATTGGCGTTTTCGGCCCATTTGACGCGACCGCCGTCGAGCGCCAGGTTGCCATGTAGGGCGCGCAGCAACGTCGTTTTGCCGGCACCGTTCTCGCCGATGATCGCGATACGTTCAGCAGGCTGCACGCTGATGCTGAAGTTCTCGAAAATCGTCCGGTCGTAGCGCTTGGTGATGCCTTCGGCCACCACCGCGATGTTGTGCAGCTTCTTTTCGTACTCGAAGCGGATGAACGGGTTCTGCCGTGACGACGGTTTGAATTCCTCGATCTTGATCTTGTCGATCTGCTTGAGGCGGCTCGTGGCTTGTCTCGCTTTCGACTTGTTGGCCGAAAAGCGCCGCACGAAGTCCTGCAGATCGGCAATGCGCTCCTTCGCCTTGGCATTCGCGGCCGCCTGCCGCTCGCGGGCTTGCGCCGACGCCAGCATGTAGTCGTCGTAATTGCCGGGATAAACCTTCAGCGTGCCGTAATCCATGTCCGCCATATGGGTGCAGACCTGGTTCAGGAAGTGGCGATCGTGCGAGATGATGATCATCGTCGAGTTGTACTCGTTGAGCACATTCTCGAGCCAGCGGATCGAATTGATGTCGAGGTTGTTGGTCGGCTCGTCGAGCAGCAGTACGTCCGGATTCGAAAACAACGCCTGCGCCAACAGCACGCGCAGTTTCCAGCCCGGCGCGATGTTGCTCATCGGTCCGTTGTGATCGTCGATATGAATGCCGATGCCGAGCAGCAGCTCGCCGGCCCGCGCTTCGGCGGTGTAGCCGCCATATTCGGCGAACTTCGCCTCGAGCTCCGCCGCGTGCATGTAGTCGTCGTCCGTCGCCTCCGGGTTGGCGTAGATCGCATCGCGTTCGGTCATCGCGGCCCACATTTCGGTATGGCCCATCATGACGACATCGAGAACGCGCATTTCCTCATACGCGAACTGATCCTGGCGCAGCTTGCCCAGCCGCACGTTCGGCTCGAGCATGACGGTGCCCGAGCTCGGCTCGAGATCGCTGCCCAATATCTTCATGAACGTCGATTTCCCGCAGCCGTTCGCGCCAATGAGGCCATACCGGTTGCCTTCGCCGAACTTGACGGAGATGTTCTCGAAGAGCGGCTTCGGCCCGAATTGCATGGTGATATTGGCGGTAGACAGCACGGCGAGGCCCTCAGAGTGGTGTTCGACGAAAAACTCGTAATTTTAACAAGTTTCGGCGACATCACCCACCGTGCTGCGCTTGCGCTTCCGGTTGAACCGCCGCGCCGCCGGGTGCGCTGGCCGCACGCGGCGCCGGGCTGGCCGTTTTCGCGCCGGGCGGCGGCGCGCTCGGGGCCTCCCGCATGTTCGCCATCAGCGCGGCACACGGCACGTCCTTGTTGTGGCTCGGCGCGATGAGCGGGATCAGCGCGGCGAACGGATTGATGAGCCCCAGCCCCACTGCGGCGCCTGCGCGCAAGATCAGCGCCCCCTTGCTCACGCCGACGTCGGGATGTTTGAACGTACCCTTCACGTAGAGCGGCGAACGCAGCGAAACCACCCGCAACCCCTTCGTATGCGGATGAATCGTGAGATCCATCGTTTCGTTGCGCAAATCGATGTGACCGTTCATGGAGATCAACGCGTCGTCCGTGTCGATGGCGAAAGTCTTCGATTCGAGCACGCCGTTGGTTGCCGTGAAATCCGCCGCGCCGCAGCGGATATTGACGTTACGGTGTCCGAAAAGCTTTTCATAGACGATATTGGCGACATTGAGTCCCGCCTCTTCCATCAGCAACTGGCTCACGGTCCCATCCGTGACGAGCACTTTCGTTTCCCCGTCGATCGTCGCAGCCAGCGCCGCCGGGGAATTGCCGGTGGCCGACAGCGCCGCATCGCCATTCACCTCGCCCAAGGCCGACTCCATGCTCTTTTGCTTCGGGAACAACTGCTTGAGCTTCAAATGGCGCGCCGACAGCGACATGCGGGCCTTCAGCGGGACCGCACTGCCATCCAGATGCAGCTCCGACGCCAGCGTGCCGCCGGCCACGCCGAAACGCAGCGGAGCGAATGTCAGCGCGCCGCCTTTCAGCAGCACGTGCGTATAGAGATCGGTCACGGGAAGATCGGGATTCCTGATGATGCGTTTGCCCGTGAACGTCACGTTGGCATCGATCGCATGCCACCGGTCGGTCTTGAACGACTCGACCGGCAAAGCCCGATCGGCCGGCTGTTTCACGGCCGCCCCGCGGCGCGCCTTGCTGGCGTTCGTATCGGCGCCCACGACGGGCGCGAGGTCTGCAAAACGCAGCAGACGCGACTCCACGTTGCCGGTCAACAGCGGCCGTGAGTCGCGCCCGCTATAGCTCAGCGTTCCCTCCAGATCGCTCTCGCCGACGCGTCCGGTGAAGCCGCTATAGGTCAGCACCGTGTCGCCGGTCCTGATGTGCCCCGCGAGCCGCCCATCCGTCGCGTAAGGCGGCGTGTCCGGTAGCGTCACGCCGAGGATCGGGTAAAGGTGCGACAAACTCGCACCTTGCAACCACAGCCGCACATCGAGCGCGGCCAGATGCAGCGGATCGGTCAGCGTTCCGACGAGCGCGAGCCGCGTGTCGCCCACCTTGACATCGACTTGCAAGGGGAAAGGTCGATGCGCGTCGCGCAGCGACAGCACGCTGCCCAGCTTGCCGCTGCCCTCGACCGCGGTCGTCCGATAGTGCCCCTTTGCCGTAAATCCCAGCGCGTAAAGATCGCGCGGATTGGGAGCGGGCTTCGACACTTCCTGCGCCTCGCTCGTCGGCACCGCAGAGGCTGCCGACGCCGCCGCGGCCGACGCTTCGGACGCAACCGCGGGGCCCTTCTTTTGCGCCGCCAGCTTGCGAGCGCCTCCCTGCCCAACGGTGTGCGCTGCGCTTTCGCGCGAGGCCGCCTCTTGCTGCTTGAGCACATCGCCTATCGCGAGCGGTTTGCCGAGCGTATCCACACCGATCGCGAGATCGATTTTCTTGAGCGCGTCATTCAGCGCGATCTCGCCCTTCGAGAAGCCGAGATTGGCAAGGCGTACCGTCCAGCGCGTCGGATTCTTCGATTTGGGCAGCGTGAAGGTCCAGTTCTCGCGCCCGTCGGCCAGGCGCTCGAGGTCGATCGACGGGCTCACGAGATCGATCGTCGGCACCGAGATCGTATGAGCGAGAAGCGGCAGCATCTCGACCGTGAATGAAATCTCGTCGGCCGTCGCGAACTGCGGCGCGTGTGTCCAGTCGGGATTGCCGATGCTCACGCGATGGGCCGAAAATCGCGGCCACGGCACCCACGCCCGCCATCCGTGCTCGCCGGCAGGCCGCTGCCAGGAGACGCGCAGATCGCCGTTGATCGCGAACGGGCGGCCGATGGCTTGCGAAACCTTATCGTCCACCCACGGCCGCGCGCGGTTCCAGTCGAATGTGACGAGCGCCACCGCAAGCACGGCGATCAGCACGACGATAACGGCAAGTGTCCAGGCAAGCACTTTGCCGGCAGTACGCGGAACGGATCGAATCGGCATAAGGACTCCGGCGTACGCGAACGGCGACGAACTCGGCAGCCGCCCGATGCGCGACCATCATGACCCGAAATTCAGCAAGGAGTGTGCCGCGCGAAAACGGCGGCCGCGCAGGCCGATCCGATCGTCTATCATGTCGCAGCAGCATGGCGGTCAGGCGGCACCGGCGCCGGTCCGCATCGCATTTCATCCCCACTTGACGAATTTTCTCCGATGTCCGCCCTTCCCCTCGTGCAGGCGTTCGGCATCGTTCGCCGCGATGCGCGCACCGCGGAGACATTGCTCTTTTCGACCGACTTCGCATTGGCGGCCGGCGAGCGCATCGCCGTAAGCGGCCCATCTGGAGCCGGAAAAAGCGTCTTGCTGCGCGCACTGGCGCTGCTCGATCCGCTCGAGGCCGGGCGCATCTGCTGGCATGGCCGCGATGTCGACCGAAAAGCCATCCCGCGCTATCGCTCGAGCATCGCCTATGTGAAGCAACGGCCCGCCCTTGTCGACGGCACCGTCGAAGACAACCTGCGCTACCCGTATCTGCTCGGCGTGTACCGCGATCGGCGATTCGATCGCGCGCGAGCCGCATACCTCGCCAAGCGCGCGGGTCGCACGGTCGGTTTTCTCGATAAACGCGCGAGCGAACTCTCCGGCGGCGAAGCCCAGCTCACGGCATTGATCCGTGTCCTGCAGCTCGATCCCGAGGTCCTGCTCCTCGACGAACCGACCGCCTCGCTCGATCCCCAAACGACACAGGCCGTCGAGGCGCTCGTCGACGACTGGTTTTGGGCCGGCGAACACGCGCGTGCGTCGATGTGGGTCTCGCACGACCCGGCGCAGGCAGGCCGCGTCGGCACGCGCCGGCTCACGATGCAGGTCGGGCGCTTGAACGCCTGTGAGGAGATCCATCGATGAACGCCCCGCTTCAAGCGCTGAGCCTCGCCGATGTGGCCATCGCCACGTTGCTCATCGTCGTCAACGGCGCGGTGTCCGCCGCGCTCTCGCTCGGCTTGGGTCGCAAGCTCGCGCTCGCGGCCATACGGACCGTCGTGCAGTTGCTCGCGATCGGTTACGTGCTCGGCTGGGTCTTCCGATTCGACCGCTGGTACGTGGTCTTGCCGCTCATGGCATTGATGACGCTCGTCGCCGGGTTCGCGGGGGCATCCCGCGGCACGCACAGCTATCGCGGCCAGCGCGTGGACAGCGTGGTATCGATCTGGCTCAGCGCCTGGCTCGTCGCGGCAATCGGTCTTTTCGCCGTGATCCGCGTTCATCCCTGGTATGCACCGCAGTATGCGATTCCGATCCTCGGCATGATTCTCGGCAATACGCTGACCGGTGTATCGCTCGCGATCGAGCGCATGACGGAGGCATTGACCGCGCGGCGCGATCGCGTGGAAATGGCGCTGGCGCTCGGCGCGACGCGCTGGGAGGCTGCGCGGGCGCCGGCCCGCGAGGCCGTGCGCGCAGGCATGATCCCAACGCTGAACCAGATGAGCGTGGTCGGCGTCGTGAGCCTGCCCGGCATGATGACCGGACAAGTGCTCGCGGGGCAACCTCCGCTGCAGGCAGTCCGGTATCAGATCGTCATCATGTTTCTGATTGCGGCCTCATCCGCGCTCGGCACCCTGGGCGCGGTCCTGCTGACGTACAGGCGTCTTTTCTCCCCCGAGCACCGCTTTCTTGCCGCACATCTGAGCGAGCGTGAGGCGGCCTGATGCGGCCTATGCGGGCCTATGCGGGCCGGTCAGCGTTGCGCCGAGACGGTCACCTTCGAGCCGTCGCTCAGAGCAACCATCTTCGCGCTGCCGTTGGTCGGCATCGTGAAGCGCACGATCTGACTGAGGGTCGCGAGTTGCGGACACTGCAACGTCTTACCGCCCGCCTTCATCGCCGCCTTGCCTTTGGGTGCCGTGCCCTGCACGCTCATCTGCACGGTGGCTGTACCGTCAGGCGCCACGACTGGCGCGAGCCGGATGCTGAGCGAGCGCATCGCCGCGCCGTTGGGATCGAGCGTCATCTCGGAGCGATTCGGACAATTCTCCGGGACTGCAACGGCGCCGCCGGGCGGTGCCGTCTTCCAGTTGTAGTCGTCGGTCTGCCCCGAGCTGATCGTGCGCGTTTCCTGAACGTTGCCGAAGACCTTCGACGCAACCTTGACCGTGTATTTAGTCGGCCCGTCGGCGGGTGCCTTCGACGTCACCGTGATGGGCGGCGCGGCGTATGCGGCGACACTCGAGAGAGCCGCGGCGCATACGGCGACGCGAGCCCAAGCGGCAGACGATTCAATAAACGATCTGCGGTGAACACTCATGCTGGCACCTCCTTTTCGAGCTGCGCACGACGGCGTGTCATGCAACGATGCGATTTCAGTGACCGCTGGACGATGCGATGCCAGTCTAACGCCAACTGCGGCACATCGTTGGACGAAAGCGATCGGGGCTTGTCCCGCTTGTATTCCTCGCCCAGCTAAGCTTGGACGGCAATGTGATGCTCGGCCGCGCGGCTACCGCTACAATAGGCGGATTTTCGAAAGGCTCGCATCGCGCGGCCCGGCAACTCCCCTTTTTGCATCGCCATGAACCTCGTCATCCAGAGCACCGAGCCGCTCCCGGCCGCCCATCTCAAACCGCTCGTTGCTCTCGCCCACGGCAAGCACGCCGAGCCGATCGATGCCCGCGCCGTGCGCATCGTCGAGGCCGATGAAGCTCAACGCGGCGATATCGAGGCTTACTGCGAAACGCACGCTCTCGATTATGCGTTCGTTCGGCCGGGCCTGGGCTGGCGCGATTTCGGGCTCGTCGCCATGGATATGGATTCGACGCTGATCACGATCGAATGCATCGACGAAATCGCCGATTTCTGCGGCCTGAAGGCCGAGGTGTCCGCCATCACGGAGGCAGCGATGCGCGGCGAGATCAAGAACTTCAACGAAAGCCTGATCGCCCGCGTAGCGCTGCTCGAGGGGCTCGATGCCAGCGCGCTCGATCAGGTCTATGCGCAACGGCTACAGCTTTCTCCTGGCGCGCAAACGATGCTTGCAGCGGCGCAGGCCGCGGGCATGCGTACGTTGCTGGTCTCGGGCGGGTTCACCTTTTTTACCGATCGATTGAAATCACGCCTGAGCCTCGATTTCACACGAGCCAATTCGCTCGAAATCGTGGACGGCAAGCTGACGGGCAAGGTGATCGGGGAAATCGTGAACGCGAGCGTCAAGGCACGGACCGTTCGGGAAACCTGCGACAAACTCGGCATTCCCACCTCGCGGGCGATCGTCCTCGGCGACGGCTCGAACGACCTGGAGATGATGGCGGAGGCGGGGTTGTCCGTCGCGTTTCGCGCCAAGCCTGTCGTGCGTGCCGCTGCGGACGTGGCGTTCAATCACGTGGGACTCGATGGGCTCTTGCGCCTGCTCGAACCCACGGCCTGATGCGACGATGACGGCGCACGCCCGTCATCGATACCACTGTCAGCCGAGGGCCGACGCCATCGCCCGCTCGATGTCGGCTCGAAGGTCCGACTCGTCTTCTAGACCTGCATAAAAGCGTACCAGCGTGCCGCGATGCGGCCATTGCGAGGCAGTCCGCATCTTCGCCACGTCGTACGGCATGGCGAGGCTGTGCGCCCCGCCCCAACTCCAGCCGATTGCAAAGAGTTCGAGTGCCTCGACGAACGCGTCGATTTGCGCCGGGCTGTAGCGCGCATCGAAGACGACCGAGAAGAGTCCGCCCGCGCCCGTGAACTCGCGCATGAACACGTCGTGCCCCGGGCAATCCTCGAAGGCCGGGTGCAGCACTGCCGCAATCTCGCCTCGCGTCTCGAGCCAGCGCGCTAGCGCAAGCGCCGTGCGGTCATGCGTTTCGAAGCGCGCCTTCATGCTCGGCAGACTGCGCAAAACGAGCGAACAGTCGTCGGCCGAGACACCGACGCCGAGACGCATGCGCGCTTGCTTGAGCTTCAAATGCAAGTCGCGATCGATCGTGATCGTCGCCCCCATGAGCACATCGCTGCCGCCCGACTGATACTTGGTCAATGCCTGAACCGAGATGTCGACGCCCAGTTCCAACGGACGGAAGGCGAGGCCCGCCGAGTAGGTGTTGTCGATGGCGGTCACGACGTTACGCGCGCGCGCGGCCGACACGATCGCGCGCACGTCCGGTACTTCCATCGTCACCGAACCCGGCGCCTCGATCCAGATGAGCCGTGTATTGGGCTGAATCAGATCGGCAATCCCTGCGCCCACGAGCGGATCGTAGTAGCGGACCGTCACACCGAAATCGCGCGCGAGCCATTCTCCATGGTCGCGATTGGGCGAATAGACGTTATCGGGAATGAGCACGTCGTCTCCAGCCTTCACGATCCCGAAGTAGACGTTCGAAATGGCGGCCAGACCTGACGGTTGCAGCAGTGCGTACTGCCCGCCCTCGATCGCAGCAATGCGCTGGGCGAGCGCCGCCGAGGTCGGCGTGGCATGCAGCCCGTAACGCCATTGCGATTCGTCGCGCCAATCGGCCGCGCGAACGGCCGCCAGATCGGGAAAAACGACGGTCGACGCCCGCATGACCGGCGCGGCGAACGACGCAAAGCCGGGTGCGAGCTCGATGTCGGGATGGACGACGCGCGTTTGCGGCGCGCGCTTAGATTTCGAATCGGTCATGTTCGGTTGATGTTGGAAGAGTAAAGAAGCGGCCCCTCGCCCTTCAAATCCGCTCGAAGATCGCGGCGATACCCTGGCCGCCGCCGATGCACATCGTCGCGAGGCCGTAGCGCCCGCCGCTGCGAGCCAGTTCGTAGATCGTCTTGACCGCGATG
>NZ_JBMRBK010000067.1:0-4713 GCF_057351765.1 Trinickia sp.
GCGCACGGCGATTCAATTGATCGGCCTCGAGCCGTCGTTCAAGCTCGTGTCGAGTTTCTTCCTGATGATGCTGTGCGAGCCGTTTCATCGCTACAAGGGCGGGCTCGTGTTCTCCGATTGCGCGCTCGTCGTCGATCCCGACGCCGAGCAACTCGCGCAGATCGCCATGGCCGCCGCCGATAGCGCGCGCAGCTTGCTGATGGAGGAGCCGCGCGTGGCGATGCTGTCGTTCTCAACGAGCGGCAGTGCGCATCACGCCCACGTGGACAAGGTGATCGAGGCGACGCAGCGCGTGAAATCGGTGCGTCCGGGCCTGGCCATCGACGGCGACGTCCAGCTCGACGCGGCGATCGTCGCCGAAATCGCCGAGCGCAAGATCGAGCACTCGCAGGTGGGCGGTCACGCGAACGTGCTCGTTTTCCCCAATCTCGACGCCGGCAATATCGGCTACAAGCTCGCTGAACGCATCGGCGGCGCCAAGGCGATCGGACCGCTGCTACAGGGGCTGAATTATCCCGCCAACGATCTGTCGCGCGGGTGCAGCAGCGAGGACATCTATTACGTCATCGCCGTCACCGCCGTGCAAGCGCAAGCCGCGCACGCACGCCGCGCCCATCCCTCTCAGGAACCCCACGCCGCGTGAGGGAGTCGCCGCGTCGCCGACGATGACGGTGACGTCGGCTACGGCTAAGTCTATGACGGCTAGCGCCTCGCTCCGATCCAGCGAGCCACCCCGACGAGCCGCTTCGTATCGAGCGGCTCGGCCGGGTCCAACGTTGCGCAATGCCGGTAGTAAGCGCTCAAGTCGCGCCCGATGCCCAGCCCGACCACGTCCACGTCACGCAGCGTTTCATGGTGCAAAACGACCTCCTTAAGATGCGCATCGAGATAGGTCGCGTCGTTGGCCTGCGCAGTCGCCGCATCCATCGGGCTGCCGTCCGAGATGACGACGAGGATCCGCCGCGAGACCGGCAGCGCGGCCAGCCTCGAGCACGCCCATTCGACGGCCTCGCCGTCCACGCCCTCGCGAAACAGATCGGCCTTGAACAGTGCGGCGATGTCGGTGCGCGCACGCCGCCAACTATCGTTCGCGCGCTTGAACACCATATGGCAAAGCTCGTTCAGGCGTCCCGGATGCGACGGCCGTGCAGACGCGAGCCACTGGAGCCGCGCGCGCCCGCCATTCCATGCGCCCGTCGTGAAACCGAGCACTTCGGTTGGAAGCCCCGCCTGCTCGCTCGCGCGCGCGAGGCTATCGACCAGCACCGCAATCGTTTCGATCTGCGCCTTCATCGACGCCGAGCAGTCGATCAGAAAAGCGATTGCACAATCGCCGTGCGGACGCATCCGTTCTTGCATGAACACGCGCCGCTCGGCGGGCGAGCTGACGATCTGTGCCAAACGACGTCCGTCGATGCGTCCGTCTTCCTCGCCGAACGACCACCCGTCCCTGCGCGGGACGGCAAGCGCTGCCTGCAACTCGCGCGCAATGCGCGCGCTGTTGATGCCGCTTTCGGCAATGCGCTCGTCCAGCTTCGCGCGGTAGTCGCGCAGCAGCGGCCGCCGGGCCAGCGCCGCTGCGCGCACCTCGCGGTCGAACTGCGTCGTGTATGCCCGGTAACCCGGCGCGGACCGATCCAGGCTTCGACTTGCGCCCGGCGCCGCGCTTTCAGCACCGGCCTCGTGCGATTCGTCGAAGTCCACCCAGAGCGAGAACGCGCTCAACGCGTCGTCGGGTTTTCGCTCGTCATCGCCGCTATCGCCGAACCTGGCGCGCGCGTGCGCGAGCATCGATGCGATCCGGTGCGCCAACTCGCGCGCATGCCGTGCGTAGGCGCGTTGATCGAAACGATGGCGGCGCAACCCCGCCAGGTCCGTGCCGATCTGTGTGACGATTCCGGCGCGCGTAGCCTCGATGAGATCCTCCGTTTCGCCGAGCACTGGCCAACCCGTCACGCGCGACCATGCAATTTGCACGACCGTGTAGACGAGGATGCCGAGGTGATCGTCGGCAAGGCCCGCCCTGAAATAGCCGCGCGACCATGACTCGAAGCGATCGCGCAGATTGCGCGCAAGCCCGTGCATGCCCGGCGCAGGCTGGGCCTCGCAGCGGATCTGCTCGAATATCTCGAACAGCAAGCGCTCGATGTAGGGCGTAGGCGATAAGGACCGGTGCAACGCCGCGTCCGAGTGCACGAGCCGCATCGCCGCGCAATCGGCTGAGCCACGCAGCAAAGCGAAGTCGTCCTGCGTCGCGTCGCTGCGCAGATGCGGCGCATGCAACGGCAACGGCCGCACCTGCCGGCACAATCGTCCGCTTCGATAATGCAAAGCGGCATCGCCCGTCAGCGCGCGGGCCACCGCCGCGCACAAGCGTTCGCGGCGCACCGCGGCGCACACTGCATCAGGCGCGGACGTCGTCATGTCGGCTTCAAGGCGCCGCCGCCCGCTTCGGCTTCATGCCCTGCCTCGCCCAGTTCGACGCCGAAGCAGCGCTGATAGTATTCGCTGACGATCGGACGTTCCGATTCGTCGCATTTATTCAGGAAGGTGAGGCGAAATGCGAGTTCGGTGTCCTTGAAAATCTGGCAGTTCTCCGCCCAGTTGATCACCGTGCGCGGCGACATCAGCGTCGACAGATCGCCCGCGGCGAAACCTCGGCGCGTGAGCGCCGCCATCGCGACCATCTGCTCGACGCCCGCCCGCCCGGCCGGATCGTCCATCTCCGGCACACGAGCCAGCACGATGTCGGCCTCCTGCTCGGGCGGCAGATAGCTCAGCTTCGCGACGACGTTCCAGCGGTCCATCTGCGCGTGGTTGAGCATCTGCGTGCCGTGGTAAAGCCCGTTCAGGTTGCCGAGGCCGACGGTATTGGACGTGGCGAAAAGCCGAAAGTACGGATGCGGGCGAATCACGCGGTTCTGATCCAGCAGCGTGAAACTGCCGTCGCGCTCGAGGATGCGCTGAATCACGAACATGACGTCGGGCCGGCCCGCGTCGTATTCGTCGAAGATCAAGGCAACGGGCCGCTGCAGCGCCCACGGCACGATTCCCTCCTGGAACTCGGTGATCTGCCGATCCTCGCGCACGACGATGGCGTCCTTACCCACCAGGTCCAGCCGGCTGATATGGCCATCCAGGTTCACACGCACGCACGGCCAGTTCAGCCGCGCAGCGACTTGTTCGATATGGGTCGATTTACCGGTGCCGTGCAGGCCCTGCACCATCACGCGCCGATTGCGCATGAAGCCGGCCAGGATCGCAAGCGTGACGTCCGGATTGAACCGGTAGGCCGGATCGATATCGGGCACGTGATCGTCGCGCTCGGCGAACATGGGCGCCATCAAACCCGTGTCGATGCCGAAGCACTCGCGCACCGATACTCTTCCATCGGGCCTGTCCTGCATGAAATCCATCGTCACCGCTTTCTCCTTTGCCTCGCCGCCGAGCCGTTCGCGCCTCGAACCACATCGTATCGCCCGCCCCCGGGCCGCCCATAGCGCCAGTGACGCCGTTTCAGTGGGTACAGCGCCGTGCGGCGCGCAGCGCCCGTCGCTTTTGATCCCGAATCGATACTTTCCGTTTCAGTTTGGTCCGCGCAGCGGGGGTAGCTCTTGCGCCGTCCTTCGCCATCCGCGACAGTGAGGCGACCCCTGCGCGGCACGCATTTGCGCCGCCTCGCAGGCGCTGTCAGGAGACCCTTTCATGGAACCGGAAGTCGACTATGTCATCGTCGGCGCGGGATCGGCGGGATGTGTATTGGCCAACCGCCTGAGCGCCGATCCGCGCAACAGCGTCCTGTTGCTCGAAGCCGGGGGCGCCGACACCAATCCGTGGATCCACGTGCCGGTGGGCTATTTCAAGACCATGCACGACCCCGAGCTCGACTGGTGCTACCGCACCGAGCCCGACGCCAATGTCGCCGGCCGCAGCATCGATTGGCCGCGCGGCAAAGTGCTCGGCGGGTCCAGCTCGCTCAACGGCCTGCTCTATGTGCGCGGACAGCCCGAGGATTACGATCGCTGGGCCGAACTGGGCAACCGCGGCTGGAGCTACGCCGAGGTGCTGCCCTACTTCAAGAAATCCGAAGATCAGGAACGCGGTGCGAACGCCTATCACGGCGTGGGCGGGCCGTTGAAAGTGTCCGATCTCCGATTGCGCCGGCCCATCGCCGATCACTTCATCGCTGCCGCGCAGGAAATCGGCATCCCTTTCAATCCCGACTACAACGGGGCCAGCCAGGAAGGCGTCGGTTACTTCCAGCAGACGGCCCACAAAGGGTTTCGATGGAGCACCGCAAAAGGCTTTCTGAAACCGGCGCGCGGGCGCCGCAATTTGCGCGTTCTCACGCATGCCCAGGCCTGCTGCGTGCGCTTTGCGGGCCAGCGCGCGATCGGCGTCGAATACTTGCAAGGCGGCGAGCGCAAGTTCGTGTGCGCGCGCGCCGAAGTGATTCTCGCCTCCGGCGCGATCGGCTCCCCGCAGCTTCTGCAGCACTCGGGCGTCGGCCCGGCGAGCGTGCTGCAACGCGCCGGCGTGCCGGTGCTGTTCGATCTGCCCGGTGTCGGCCGGAACCTGCAAGATCATCTGCAAGTTCGGCTCGTGTACCGCACGCGCGAGCGCACGCTCAACGACGAAGTCAATCACCCGCTGCGCAAAGCGTGGATCGGCATGCAGTACGCGCTGTGGCGCACCGGCCCGCTGACGCTTGCC
>NZ_JBMRBK010000068.1:0-4011 GCF_057351765.1 Trinickia sp.
CGTCTCGCTCGGTACGTCCGGGGTGCTATGCGTCGTCGGAGATCGGTTCCTGCCGAATCCGGCCTCGGCCGTTCATGCGTTTTGCCATGCCATTCCCGACCGCTGGCATCAGATGAGTGTGGTGCTGTCCGCGGCGAGCTGTTTGCGCTGGGTCTGCAAGCTGACCGGCACGGACGAGCCGACGCTCGTCGCCGAGGCTGCCGCGCTGCCGCCGGAGACGCTCGCCGATGCGCCGATTTTTCTGCCCTATCTGTCGGGCGAGCGCACGCCCCACAACGATCCTTTCGCGCAAGGCGTTTTCTTCGGCATGACGCATGCGACCGATCGCGCACTGCTCGGCTACGCCGTGCTCGAAGGCGTGACGCTCGCGCTGGCCGACGGGCTCGACGCCTTGGCTGCCGCCGGGACCAAGCCCAACGCGCTCTCGCTGCTGGGCGGCGGTGCGCGCAGCGCCTACTGGGCGCAGTTGCTCGCCGATGCGTTATCGACTCCGACACGCCAGCATGGCGGCGGAGAAACCGGCGCGGCGCTCGGCGCGGCGCGGCTCGGATGGCTGGCGGCGGGCGGCGACCCGGCGCAGGCATTGGCCAAGCCGCCCATCGTCGCGGAGTTCGCGCCGAACGCCGAGCGGCATGCTCGATTGCGCAGGCGGCTCGATTCGTACCGGGCGCTCTATCGTCACGTGCGGCCGCTGTTCGATCCGGCACATCGGCAAGTCGCCTGCATGTAAGCGGCCCAAAACGTTTCTCAGTCCTACCGGCATCGCATCCGTGTCCAAATCCAACGACAAGCTCGAACTTGCAACCCGCGCGGCCTGGCTCTACTACGTAGCCGGCGATACGCAAAACGAGATCGCCGAGAAGTTGCAAGTCTCGCGCCCCGTTGCGCAGCGGCTCGTGGCATTCGCTGTCGAAAAGAATCTGATTCGTGTGCGCGTCGAGCATCGCTTGGCCGATTGCCTCGCGCTGGCCGCGCGCCTGTCGGAGCGATACGGCTTGTCGATGTGCGAAATCGCACCCGTCGACGACGACAGCCCCGAAGCCATCGGCCGCAAGCTTGCCGTCGCGGGCGCGCAGGTCATGGAACGCTATCTGAGCGAAGAAAAGCCGATGATCGTCGCCGTCAGCAGCGGCCGTACGCTCAAGGCTGCCGTCGATCAACTCGCGCAGATCGAGCGGCCGCAGCATCGGCTCGTCTCGATGGTCGGTGCGATCGCGCAAGACGGATCGTCGAACCGTTACGACGTCGCGCTGCATATCTCGGAGAAGACGGGCGGCAAGCACTTTCTGCTGCCGGCGCCGCTGCTTGCCGATAGTGAAGCCGAGCGGGCGCAGTGGTGCAACCACCGTCTTTATCGCATCGTCGAAGGGCTGTCCGCGCAAGCGGACGTGGCATTCGTCGGCATCGGCGACATCGGGCCGCAATGCCCGCTTCATGTCGACGGCTTCATCACCGCGGACGAAGTGCAAGAACTCACGCGCCTCGGCGCCAGGGCTGAAATGTTAGGGCTGCCGATCAATGACGCAGGCGCGCGCGTCGAATCGTCGACAGGGCGGCGCGTGACGAGCCTGCAGCTCGATGCGCCGCCCAAACGCCCGACGATCGGTTTTGCGGGCGGCCCGCGCAAGCATCGCGCGGTGCTGGCCGCGCTCAAAGGCGGCTGGCTCTCGGGGCTGGTGACCGATGAAGCGTGCGCGCGCGTGGCGCTCGGCGAGAGTGCTGGCGAGACGCGGCACGTGTCGGGGCGCTAGAGCGACATCGATCGCCTTTGGCGCCCCGCCCCCGCGGCTCACGCCGCCGACAGTACCTCGACGATCTTGCGATCGAACGCGCGGCCCTCTTGATCGAACAGATGGCAGTGCTCCGGGTCCGCGCCGAGCCTCAGCGCCTCGCCCCGCTCATGCCGCTCGAGCGGGGGAATGCGCGCGATCAGTCCGTCGGGCGCCACCGGAGAGTCCGCGTAAAGATAGGCGGCATCGCCAAGCGACTCGACCGCGGTCACCGTCGCTGCCACACCGAACTCGCTACCACCCGCGGCGCGTACGTGCAAGTGCTCGGGGCGAACGCCGACCGTGACCGGCTCGCCCTCGCGTACGCCGCGCGGCTCCACGGCCACTTGTTGCATCTCGCCTGTTTCGTAGCGCACGAGCACGCCGTCGGCCCCTGAGCTCTGAACGACGCCTGCAAGGAAATTCATCTTCGGCGAACCGATGAAACCCGCCACGAAGCGGTTCGCAGGCGCGTGGTAAAGACGGTTCGGGCTGCCGACCTGTTCGACGTTGCCGGCGGACATCACGACGATCTTGTCGGCCAGCGTCATCGCTTCGACCTGATCGTGCGTCACGTAGATCATCGTGGTCTTCAAATCGTCGTGCAGCCGCGCGAACTCGAGCCGCATTTTCACGCGCAGCGCCGCATCGAGGTTCGACAGCGGCTCGTCGAACAGAAACACCTTGGGCTTGCGCGTAATCGCGCGCCCGATCGCCACGCGCTGGCGCTGGCCGCCCGACAGCTGCTTCGGTTTGCGGTCGAGCAGGTGATCGATATGGAGGATCTTGGCGGCATTGCGCACGGCCTCTTCGATCTCGGCCTTCTTCGTGCCCGCGAGTTTGAGGCCGAACGCCATGTTGTCGTAGAGCGACATATGCGGATAAAGCGCGTACGACTGGAACACCATGGCGATGCCGCGCTTGGCGGGCGGCACTTCGTTCATGCGCGCGCCGTCGATGGTCAGCTCGCCGCCGCTGATGTCCTCGAGGCCCGCGATCATCCTGAGCAGCGTCGATTTCCCGCAACCGCTCGGGCCGACGAACACGACGAACTCGCCATCGGCGATATCGAGATTCACATTGCGCAGTACTTCGTTCTCGTCGTAGCGCTTCGCAATGCCGCGCAGGGTCACGCTTGCCATGATTCGTCTCCTTTCATATCGGTCGATGCCCGCGCGAACGCGTCGCCCGAGTCGAGCCATCGGTCGACGAGCGCCGGCAGGCGGCGCATGTCGTCGAATACGTGTCGTGCGCCCGCGGCCGTGAGCGCATCGAAGTGTTGATGAGTCGCGTGCCCGCCGCCGATGAAGCCGAGCGCCGTCATACCCGCGGCACTCGCGGCCGCGACCCCGGCCACGCTGTCCTCGATGACGAGACATGCCTGCGGCGGCACGCCCAAACGATCCGCCGCGGCAAGGTAGACATCGGGTGCAGGCTTCGGCCGCGCGACGCGATCGGCGCAAAAAAGCCTGTCGCCGAAAAAGCGCGCGAGCCCGGTGCGCGCCAGCACAGCCTCAACGTAGCCCGTGTAGCTGTTGCTCGCGCAAGCCTTCGTCAGCGAAACAGCGTCGAGCGCCGCTTCGACGCCCGCGACCACGGGCGCGTCGCGCGCCGCGGCTTCGACACTGCGCCTGATCGCTTCGATTTCTTCGCCGCGCAACGTCTTGCCGAGCTCGGCCGCACTGTCGCCGAGCACGCGCTCGATACGCAGCCCCAGCAGCGGCATCACGACGGGCTCCACGTCGACATCGGGCCATCGCGCACTGAGCTCGGCGATCAGCATCTGTGCCGCGACCGCTTCGCTGTCGATGAGCACCCCGTCGCAATCGCAAATCAGCAGCCGGTCGGGGCGAGCAGGGATCGATCCCGTCATTTCACCGCTCCAAACGTCAAGCCGCGAACGAGCTGCTTTTGCGAGACCCAGCCGACGAGCAGAATCGGCGCGACGGCCAGCAGCGATGCAGCCGACAGCTTTGCCCAGAAGAGCCCCTCCGGGCTCGAGTACGATGCGATGAACACAGTCAGCGGCGCCGCATGCGAACTCGACAGATTGATACTCCAGAACGCCTCGTTCCACGAGAGGATGACGAGCAACAGCGCGGTGGACGCGAGCCCCGGCAGCGCCATCGGCGTGAGCAGATAGACGATTTCCTGCCAGGTCGACGCGCCGTCGATGCGGCCTGCTTCGAGAATGTCGCGCGGAATTTCGTTGAAGTACGTGAACGCCATCCAGACCGCGATA
>NZ_JBMRBK010000069.1:0-147512 GCF_057351765.1 Trinickia sp.
CCGGCACGACACCGAGATTGGCGAGGGTGACAACGCGAAGATCACCTTCTTTTCGGTGTACATGCATCTGCAAAACGTCATGCCAACGCTGGCGGTGGGCAAGAAGATCTATCGGAAGGACATCTTGGGCACTCCCGGCCAAATCTACGGACAGTTTCCGCAGATTCACTTCGAGATCGTGTGCGACGAGGCGAATCTTAAGAAGATCATCGGACGAGAGCCCGGTCCGGCTGGGCAAACAGGGCGGACCGATGCGGTCTATGGGGACATCTGGTTCTTTGTGCCGCAAGGCGCCAAGCTTTTTGCCAAGGAGCCCCACCCTTACCGTGACGATGACAGTGCTGCGGCTGTTGGGGGACTCCACTCTCAGGCGGCCCTTAGCGAGACGGGAACTAGCTGCGACCTTGTAATCCGTATGCATTACGAAAAAGACTGCACGCTGACCACTTATGTTCAAGCTACTGATGGGAACTGGTCTGCTCTAGGCGCAATGCCCGCTGAGAGCGAGGCGGAATACGGCCTGTATAAACGCGCTTTGGCGCTATCTGCCCGCTATGGCGACGGTAGCCTTGCGGGCGTCGGCAGCGGCGTGACAGCGCCATCACCCAGCGCAGTCTTCGAGACGATTCGCTTCGGTCGCTGCATCAACGACCAACTTGCTGCCGGTGCGCGGTTCAACCATTGGAGGAAGGTAAAGACGCCGGACGGTGACGGGTGGATCAATCTGTCGGTGGCCAGCGTGCGAGTCTATAGCGATGCAGATTTTCCGGAATGGGCAGGATGGAGTTTTATCAATGATGACCCGACGCCCGACAGTCTGTGTGACTCGCCGACCGTAAAGCGGTGGCTGGATGTCAATAATTCTGGACATCTCACTCACGCCGACGCGATGGGGGTATTGCGCACTGATGCGGTAAAACAGCGTCTGTCTCACGCCGTATGCAAGTTCCCCACGGAATGGAGTCGGGATGGACTATCGGATCGCTACTTGTGGTTGAAGAGCCCACACGAGGCGTTGAGCAATCCGCTCTCCGATGAGGATTTCGCGACGTTGATGGAGCATGCGCGCGTTCTGGGCTTCTGGGAGGACACCATCGACCCTGACCTGCCGGCAGCGAATGAGTGCTGGCATTTTCCTGCGACGGCGTTCGTGGCACAGTTGAGAACATGTGGATGGTTCAGTGAAACCGAGTTCGAACAGATTTTGCCCAAAGAAGTCTTGCGTGAGGGGCCACACCAGGCTATGTACTACGAAGCCGTTCGCGAGGCAACCGATAATTTCTTGCGACATAACGTTTTGCCGCTTAATCGAGTATTGCGGAAATATCTCATCAATACGCCAAAGCGGATGTCTGCATTCTTCGGGAATGCATTGCAAGAGACACAATGGCTTACCAAGCTCCACGAAAACAATTCAACGATGTGGTATTACCCGTGGGATGGGCGCGGATTTCTCCAGTTGACGGGCCCCGACAATTATGTTTGTTATTGGGATTTTATTGGTCGCGGCTCCCAAATTTCTCAACAAACGCGTACTCAATTGCATAATGCGTATAAGGCAGCGAGCGCAGATCGTGCCCATGCACAGGCCCACATCGGGGATGACATCAGTGGCGTCACGCAGGTTATGATCGGATGGCGTGCTAGCGTGGGCGGGGGTGAGGATAACTCGCCGACGCCCGACAGTCGGCTTTTTCCGGCGGATAGTGCTGGATTTTACTGGTCGAAAATGGAGATGGCGCAATATGCGGACAGGGACATCGTTCTACAACGTCGAGAAGTGTCAGCCACAAGACCGCCGCAACGTCATCATCCAGATACTAGTCCCGCAGTTCAAAAGATTTATTATCACAGCGATAACTTTCATGACGCTTCCGCGGCGGTTAATTACCCGGCCGGCGTTGGTAATCCGAATTCTACCTTCAACGGATACGTGGCCCGTTGCATCGGATTCGCTCAAACACTGGCGGTAGTAGGTGAGCCGTGGTTTCCGGATGGAACCGGAACGCTGCTTCCATTTCCAGAAGGTCGTCAACCCAGAAGGGATTGAAGAATGAAAGAAAAGCTAAGTGCTCTTGCATTATTATTCGCGATGCTGTGTCCGACGAGCGTTGCCTTCGCACAATCGACGGCCGAGGTGAAAACCAAAGTTTTGTCGGTCGACATGGGGCAGCCAGGTTGTGCAATCAGCGTGGTTGATTACTACGGAGGGCATCTGGACAGCCGGATGCAAAAAACAGCCGGGTATTGGGTCGATGCGCCCCCCGTGCACAGCACACTTGGGAAGCTTGGAGTTAATTTCGAGTGCCAAGTTGGAACGGATTTCGATAACGCAGCGCAGGCATTCGGGGCATCTTGGGATACTAATAAAAATATCTGGAAATTATATTACAAGGGGGATGATGAAAAAATCTTATCCCATGTTTCGAGGATTTATCAGTTAAAATCAAAGAACGCAGTTGGGTTTTTGACGACGACGGATCAAATTAACGGTGAAGAGGGTCAGCGTGTTCGGTTTTATTCGTTTTGCTTGTTTCACAATAAAGCTGCGGTCTGTGGTGATGGGCAATCAATGAAGCTTGAAGATCCGAAGAGTGATTACCTGCCTTATATTTTGCGTATTCTTCGGGGTGTAAGCTTTATCGACACCCCGAAGGATGATAGCAATAGATGACAACAGATAGCCAACAGGTAGCATTCGAAGTCTTCGGGGTGGGCCATGCTTGGGCGCCGTTTATTGACCAACACACGTTCGCATTGCCGCAGAAAGGCGGCAATGCTGCTAGTCATCCTGCAGTGTTGTTGCGTGAGTGCGTCGCATTTAGTCTACCTGGTATTGGATGGAACATCAGATTTTATCGGTAGTCATGGAGCCCCCTGGGTGTGCGATTGACCGTCTGTCTCTCGTATCTATCAGCTAAAATCGCGCAATGCCGCTGGTTTTGTGATGGCGACGGACCGGATTAATGGTGAGGAGGATCAATGTGTCCGCTTTTATTAATTTTGTCTGTTCACGATAAAGCCGCTGCGTGCGGGGCTGGTCAATCGATGAAGCTTGAGGGGCCGAAGAGGAATTATTGCCAGGAATTTTGCGTATCCTTCGTAGTGTAGCCTTTATCGATGATCGCGGGGGCGATCGGTGACCGGTCTGCTCGAAAAAGCGGATAGATGAGGCTGTTTTTAGTAATTCAAAACCAGACAATTGAGTCTTTTGTTAACTTAGATTTTTCTTAAATGAGTAAAGCTTCTGTCTGCCACGGTGATCCCACCACCACGGGTGGCAAGGTCATCGCAACTGCGTCGACCATGTTCGATGGTGATCGGCGTATCGCACTCGATGGGGAGATGGCCACTTGTGGCAATTGTCCGGGGGAGCACCCGATCCAGGGGACCGGCACGGATATGGACGAAGACGGGCGAGCCAGTGTGCTGGATAACGACCCCGTCCGGTGTACATGCGGTAAAAATCACGTCAGGGCAGGCTCGGACGCTGGATGCTCGACTGCCTGACTGCGAACGGCACATCAATGGCCTTCCGGGTTTCAAAGCGTCGCATTGTTGAGTGCTCGTCGAACACACCCGACCGCCTCGAGCTTTTGCGCGCGGCGTAGCTCGCACGGTGGTTGACGGTCGAATTGCGAAATCGATCTAAGCCATGTCAACGAAAGCGTGCGCCGAACCAACCAACAGCCGTCGCTGGTGGCGCAATAGCGACGGCGCACTCAAACGCGTCTTGACCATCGCTTACTTCGACCGCCTCGGAGTACCCCGTCTCTGCTAACCTCAACTTCTTGAACCGCCCGGTGCGGACCCGCATGCCGGGTCGCGTGGCAGGGCGTAGCCCGAAGGCTATCCCCTATGCCGATTGGGGCTGTGCTGCATGTCGTGATGCACGCAGGCCCGAAAATGCCCGCGACAAAAGAGACCGACGTTGGGCCGGGTTTCCTCAGATCTACGTCTGCGGGCTTCGTTCGAAGCCGGCCCTGTTGAAATAAGGCGATTAGATGTTCCTGACGCCTAACTTTTTGGTCTCAATGTAGGTCCTCGAGATCGCCGGTAGGCGTCGCTATTTACCTACCTTTGTTCGCCTCGGTCGCTGCAGTGCTCACCGGAAAGTACATTTCGGTGAGCGACCCTCAGGCGGCCAAAAGCATCGAAGAGGCGATCGCACAAAAGTCCGAGCAAGCGCGTTCCGCGTTTAAAGTGTACGAGTCGGTCACGTCCGACGACAAGGACCGCGCCCTGCTGGCGGCGGACCGCTAGGCGGTAGCCAAAACCGAGCAAGTGCGCGAGCAGGCGATCGCACTTGCTCGTGATGGCAAGAAGGAAGAAGCCTTTACCTTGTTCACAACCCAGGTCGCCGATGCCGCGCAACTGCGCAGTGCTGCGCTGACCGCGCATCGCGCGTATAACGCGCAACTGGGCAGGCAGGGTGCCGACGAAGCTACCCGCATCATGAGCAACGCCGAATGGTCCGAAGGCGTTAGCGCAGGTCTCGTGCTGATGGGCGTGCTCGCACTGGCCTCCGTGGTGGCCCGTTCGATCACAAGGCCACTGGGCGAGGCGGTCGCATTCGCACACAACGTGGCGAGCGGAGATTTGACGAGACGCGTGAACGCGGTGAGCTCGGATGAAACCGGCAACTGCTTGCGGCACTCTCGCAAATGTGCGAAAGCCTCAAAGAGGTGGTGGGCAAAGTCCGCGCGGGCAGCGAGACGATCGCCACCGCCACTTCGCAGATCGCCGCGGGCAACCTCGACCTCTCTTCGCGCACGGAGCAGCAAGCGTCATCGTTGCAGCAGACGGCATCGAGCATGGAAGAACTGACCTCGACGGTGCAACTGAATGCGCAAAACGCGCAGCAGGCCAGCTCGCTTGCCACCAATGCATCCGAGGTGGCGCATAAGGGAAGCGACGTCGTGGGCCGCGTGGTGGAGACAATGTCGCAGATCAGCGAACGTTCGACGAAAATCGCCGACATCACCGGGATCATCGAAGGCATTGCGTTCCAGACCAACATCCTCGCGCTGAATGCGGCGGTCGAAGCAGCGCGGGCCGGCGAGCAGGGGCGCGGGTTCGCCGTCGTCGCAAGCGAGGTGCGTTCGCTCGCGCAACGCTCGTCGAGCGCGGCCAAGGAAATCAAGGACCTGATTACGGCTTCGGTACAAACGATCCAGGACGGCTCGGCGCTTGCCGGCGACGCGGGTCGAACGATGGCCGACGTCACGCAGGCGATCGCACGTGTCACCGACATCATGGGTGAGATCGCTGCCGCCTCGAACGAACAAAGCCGCGGCATCGAGCAAATCGGCGTGGCGATCACGCAGATGGACGAGGTGACGCAGCAAAACGCGGCACTCGTCGAAGAGGCCGCCGCCGCCTCGCAATCGCTCGACGAGCAGGGGGGGCAGCTGAGCCAGGCAGTAGCGTTCTTTCAGGTGGCGGGTAGGGTGGCTCGCGAGCCCGCTTGAACGCCTCCCGAAAGCCGCATTCCTCGCCGCGGTGACGTAGCGCCGCATCACCGGCGTGCGCGGTGCTTGAATTGCCTACTGTGGTTTTGTACAGTAGTGCCACTTTGAGCCCGCGCGATCCTTCCTTTTCCGATGCGCCGAGCGCACCGTCCGGTGTGCCGGCTCCGTTCGCCCGCAAAATCATCCATTGCGATTGCGACTGTTTCTACGCGTCGGTCGAAATGCGCGACGATCCCACCTTGCGTGGGCGCCCGCTCGCAGTGGGCGGCCGGCCCGAGCACCGAGGCGTCGTTGCCACCTGCAACTACGAAGCGCGGCGGTTCGGCATCCATTCGGCGATGTCGTCCGCGCTCGCCGTGCGCAAGTGCCCCGACTTGCTGATCCTGCCGCCCGCGATGGAAAAATACCGCATCGCCTCGCGCCAGATCATGGCGATCTACCGTGAATACACGGCCGATGTCGAGCCGCTCTCGCTCGACGAAGCCTACCTCGATGTCACCCATTCCCCCTATTGCAAGGGAAGCGCCACGTTGATGGCCGAGCAGATCCGCGAGCGCGTGCGAGCGACCGTGGGCGTGACCGTTTCGGCCGGTGTGGCACCGAACAAGTTCGTCGCCAAGATCGCATCGGATTGGAACAAGCCCGACGGCTTGTTCGTCGTGCGTCCGCATGAAGTCGACGCCTTCGTCGCCGCGTTGCCCGTGCGCAAGATTTTCGGGGTGGGGAAGGTGACCGCCGCCAAGCTCGAAAAGCTGGGCATCGTGACTTGCAACGATTTGCGAGCATGGCCGCTGGTCGACCTTCACCGCCGGTTCGGCGTCTTCGGCAAACGCCTTTACGAACTCTCGCGCGGCATCGATCATCGGACCGTGCAGGCGGATCAGGAAAGGAAATCGGTCAGCGTCGAGACGACGTACGTAACCGATCTGCGCACGCTCGACGAATGTGCGCGGGAACTGCGTCGTCTGGCGGAACAACTCGACGTGCGCATCGAACGCGTGGGTGCCGCGGCCGCGATTCGCAAGATGTTCGTCAAGATCCGGTTCGCGGACTTTCAACGGACGACTGTCGAGTGCGTCGCCGATGCGACGCACCTGCCCACGCTGCTCGTGCTGCTCGAAAAAGGCTTGGCGCGACGAGACCGCCCGGTGCGGCTGCTCGGCGTGGGTGTGCGTCTGGAGGAAGACGAAAGCCGCATGAACGGCCAGTTTCCGCTTTTCGAGGATGGGGCGACGCAAGAAGGCGAGCCCGCGGGCGAGGGTTAGAATCGATGGCACGCCGTTCGTCGGCGTGCCGCAGCGCGCGGTGCGCAGTGCCTGCTTCTACCTCATTCACTCATTACCCGAGGACTCGCCGATGGACCTCATCATTCGCCGCGCTACCTTGCCCTCGCATGTCGCGGGGCGTGATCGGCCCGTCGACATCGGCATCGTCGGCGAACGCATCCAGGCGGTCGAACCGGATCTCGGCGCATCGGCCCAGGAGGAGATCGATGCAGCCGGTGCGCTCGTGAGCCCGCCGTTCGTCGATGCGCATTTTCACCTCGATGCCGCGCTCTCATATGGGCTGCCCCGCGTGAACGAATCGGGGACCTTGCTCGAAGGCATCGCGCTATGGGGCGAGCTCAAGCCCGAGCTCACGCACGAGGCGATCATCGAGCGTGCGCTGCAGTATTGCGATTGGGCTGTTGCACGCGGCTTGCTGGCGATTCGCTCTCACGTGGATGTTTGCGATCCGCGGCTGCTCGCGGTTGAGGCGCTGCTCGAAGTGAAGCGCCGCGTCGCGCCGTATCTGGATCTCCAGCTCGTCGCTTTCCCGCAGGATGGCCTGCTGCGCAGTCCGGGCGCCTTCGACAACCTGCAGCGCGCGATTGCGATGGGCGTCGACGTGGTGGGCGGCATCCCGCATTTCGAGCGGACGATGGCGGACGGCGCGGAGTCGATTCGCATGCTGTGCGAATTCGCGGCGGACAAGGGCCTGCCCGTCGATATGCATTGCGACGAATCGGACGATCCGCTGTCGCGCCATATCGAAACGCTCTGCGCGCAAGCGCATCGGCTCGGGCTCGGCGGACGTGTGACCGGCTCGCATCTGACTTCGATGCATTCGATGGACAACTACTATGTCAGCAAGCTGCTGCCGCTGATGCGCGAATCCGGTGTGGCGGCGATTGCCAATCCACTCATCAACATTACGTTGCAAGGGCGCTCGGATACCTATCCGAAGCGGCGCGGCATGACGCGCGTACCGGAGATGCTGGCGGCCGGCATTCCGGTGGCGTTGGGCCACGATTGCGTGATGGACCCGTGGTACAGCCTGGGCTCGGGCGATATGCTCGAAGTCGCGCATATGGGGCTGCATGTGGCCCAGATGACAGGCCAAGCCGCGATGCGAGCCGCGTTCGATGCGGTCACGGTCAATGCAGCTCGTATCATCGGGCTCGATGGTTACGGTATCGCGCCGGGCTGTCGTGCCGATTGCGTCGTGCTCGACGCGCGCGATTCCGTAGAAGCGATTCGTCTGCGTGCCGCGCGGCTCGCCGTCATCAGGCGGGGAAAAGTGATCGCACGTTCTCCCGCGGCGCGGGCATCGCTCGCGATCGACGGCCGTCCGCGCGAAGTCGATTTCAGGCTCTATCGCTAAACAAACCGGGTGCGCACCGTGAGCGGCACAGGCGCGGCGTGCCGGCCGTGCCGCTCCCGGAGTGCTCCGTGAGTGCTCCCCGCGCCTACTGCGCGGGTGCCCCGGCCATGCCGTTGTGGCGCAACAGTGCGTCGATCGTCGGTGCGCGCCCGCGAAATGCCTTGAACGATTCCATCGCGGGCCGGCTGCCACCGACCTCGAGGATCTCCTGGCGATACCGCTCGCCCGTGCGTGCATCGAGCACGCTGCCATCCGCCAGCTTCGCTGCGTCCTCGAATGCCGCGTACGCGTCGGCCGACAGCACTTCCGCCCACTTGTAGCTGTAATACCCGGCAGCATAGCCGCCGGCGAAGACGTGACTGAACGTATTCGGCCAACGCGAGAAAGACGCCTGCGGGATCACGTGGTAACGCTCGTTGATCTCGCGCGCGAGCTCGTTGGCGCTTCCGGCGCCTTCAGCATCGAAGTCGATATGCAGACGCATATCGAACATCGAGAAGACGATCTGCCGCATCGTCGCGAGCCCGCTCTGGAAGTTCTTGGCGGCGAACATCTTGTCGAAGAGCGCGCGCGGCAGCTTCGCGCCCGTATCCACATGGGAAGACATATCGGCCAGGACGTCCCATTCCCAGCAGAAGTTCTCCATGAACTGCGATGGCAGCTCGACCGCATCCCATTCGACGCCGTTGATACCCGACACCGCGAGCTCGTCCACGCGCGTCAGCATGTGGTGCAGACCGTGCCCGAACTCATGAAATAGCGTAATCACCTCGTCGTGCGTAAAGCAGGCCGGCTTGCCGCCGACCGGTGCCGAGAAGTTGCAGGTCAGATAGGCGACGGGCGTTTGCAGGCCGCCCTCGGCCTCGCTCTTGCGATGGCGCGAGCGCGCATCGTCCATCCACGCGCCGCCGCGCTTGCCTTCGCGCGCGTACAGATCGAGGTAGAACTGAGCGACGAGCGAACCGTCGCTGTTCTCCACGCGGAAAAAGCGTACGTCCGGATGCCAGCGCGCCGCTTCATCGGCGCGAATCCGTACGCCAAAGAGCGCCTCGGCGACCTTGAACAGCCCGCCCAGCACGGCCGGCTCCGGGAAGTACTGCTTGACTTCGTTCTCGGAGAACGCATAGCGCTTCTCACGCAGCCGTTCACCGGCGAAAGCGATGTCCCACGGCTCGAGCTGCGTCAAGCCCAGCTCAGCGGCGGCGAACTCGCGCAGTTCCTGCCAATCCTTTTCAGCGTAGGGCCGCGCGCGGTTGGCGAGATCGTCGAGGAACGCCACCACCTGTTCCGGCGAATCGGCCATCTTGGGTACGAGCGAGACTTCGGCGAAGTTGCGGTAGCCGAGCATGCGCGCTTCCTCGCGCCGCAGCTTCAAGAGTTCGGCGACGATCGCCGTGTTGTCCCACTCGGCTTTGCCTGCCCCGTAAGTACCGCCGAGCTCCGAGGCGCGCGTCACGTAGGCGCGATACATCGCTTCGCGCATCGGGCGATGTGTGGCGTACTGCATGACCGGAAAATACGAAGGAAAGTGCAGCGTAAACTTCCAGCCCTCGACACCCGCGCTCTCGGCCGCCTGGCGCGCCGCCTGGACGACGTCGTCGGGCAACCCGGCGAGCTCGGCGTCGGTCTTCGCGATATACGCGTACGCATTCGTGGCATCGAGCACGTGATCGGAAAACGCCTTGGCGAGCGCGGCCTGACGCTCCTGCAGTTCCATGAAGCGCGGCTTTTGATCTTCCGGCAGTTCGGCGCCCGACAAACGGAAATCGCGCAGCGCATTCTCGAGGATCTTCTTGCGCTCGCGGCTGAGTGCCGTAAAACCCTGGCTTGCGGCGATGGCTTTGTATTTTTCGAAAAGCTCGAGATTCTGGCCGACGCTCGACCAGAACTCGGTCACGCGCGGCAGGTTCTCGCCGTAGGCTGCGCGCAGCTCCGGCGTATCGGCCACGGCGTTCAAGTGACCGACGATGCCCCAGGCGCGCGAAAGCGGCTCGGTCGCCTGCTCGGTGGCCTCCACCACATCGGCCCACGTGGCCGGCGTATGCGGATCGAGCGCGTGGTCGATCGCCGCCTGCGCATCGGCAAGCAGCACATCGAGCGCTGGCGTGACGTGTTCCGGACGGATTTCGCCGAAACGCGGCAAACCGGAGAAATCGAGCAGCGGATTGTCCTCACGCGAGCGCGTGCCGGAGGAGGCGGACGTATCGTGCGTGTTGTTGGCCATGGCGCTTCCTGTCTGTCGTTGATCGAATCCGGACATTGTCCTGCGGACCGGATAACCGTATTGGAGAACTCGTGTCCTAACGGGACTGCTCGCGATGCGAGGCGCAGCGTTCGGCCGCTTCGATCGTATTCACGAGCAGCATCGTGATCGTCATCGGCCCGACGCCGCCGGGCACCGGTGTAATGAACCCGGCCACCGCGCTGACCCCGGCGAAGTCGACGTCGCCGCAGAGCTTGCCGGCATCGTCGCGGTTCATGCCGACATCGATGACAGCGGCGCCGGGCTTGACCATATCGGCCGTGACGAGGTTGCGCCGCCCCGTCGCGGCGACGATCACGTCCGCACCGCGCGTATGCGCCGCCAGATCGCGGGTCTTGCTATGGCATATGGTGACCGTTGCACCGGCTTCAAGCAGGAGCAACGCCATGGGTTTGCCGACGATGTTCGAGCGGCCGATGACGACGGCGTTCGCGCCACGCAGATCGATGCCCGAGGCCTCGAACATCTTCATGATGCCGTAGGGCGTGCAAGGACGGAAAAGCGGCTTGCCGGTCATCAGCGCACCGGCATTGGCGATGTGAAAACCGTCGACGTCTTTCTCCGGCGCGATCGCTTCGATGACTTTGTGGCTGTCGATGTGCGGCGGCAGCGGCAGTTGAACCAGGATGCCGTGAATCGACGGATCGCGGTTGAGCGCGTCGATGCGTTCGAGCAGCGCCGCTTCGCTCAGCGTGGCCGGATAGCGGTCGTACGAGGAGTGGATGCCGTTGTCCCGGCATGCCTTCACTTTGTTGCGGACGTAGACCTCGCTCGCCGGATTGTCGCCGACGAGCACGACCGCAAGACCCGGCTGGCAACCTTGTGCCGTCAACGCGGCGGCGCGTGCGGCGACGTCGCTGCGCAGGGTCTTCGAAAGGGCGATGCCGTCGATCAGTGTGGCTGTCATGGTGGTCGGTCGAGATTGAAAAAATGACGATGCGATACGCGAGACGGCGGCCGCGGCGCGGACTTCGAAGCGAAGGGAAGAGGCGGCGCCGTAGGGCCGCGTTTGTCGCGCTGGGGCGGCGCTTATGCAACGGCGCGCAAAATGGGGATTATACCGCCGGGCCGAAAAGCGACGCGTACTAGATCAATAGCGACATCGATGCGCGGTGCGCTCGAGAGAACGCACCGCTGCGAGGTGCTGCCGTCACAAGACTGACTGATCCGTCCGGCTGGGCGCCCCGGTGGCGCCGCCGCCGGGAAGTGGTTATTGCTGCGGCTTGTTCGACAATGCGAGCCGCAGCAGATCGGCGACCGTATTGACGCTGAGCTTTTCCATGATGTTGGCGCGATGCGCCTCGACGGTCTTGATGCTGATGCCCAGATCGTCGGCGATCTGCTTGTTCAGACGCCCGGCGATGATGCGCTCGAGCACCTGATGTTCGCGGGCCGTCAGCTTCGAGAGCCGCTCGGCAGCCGCACGCTGTTGCTGCACGCTGGTGCTCTCGCTGCGGGCCTTGTCGAGCATGCGCTCGACGAGCTTTCGCAGTTCCGCCTCGTCGAACGGCTTTTCGATGAAATCCATCGCGCCTTTTTTCATCGTCGAGACGGCCATCGGCACGTCGCCGTGACCTGTCACGAAAATGATCGGCAGCGAGGCGTTTTCGGCGATAAGCCGCTCTTGCAACTCGAGGCCGCTCATGCCCGACATGCGCACATCGAGGATCAGGCAGGCGATCTGGCCGGCCTGATGTGCGGGCTGATAAGCCTCGAGGAATTGTTCAGCGCTCGAGAAGCACTGCACCCGATAGCCGTTCGCCTCGAGCAGCCAACGCAACGAATCGCGCACGGCCTCGTCGTCGTCGACGACAAAGACGGTTTCCTGACTGGTGACTGGGCTACTCATAGCTCTCCCGTAACGGTTTGTGGTCGAGGTGCCTCGGACCCGCCTTGGTTCGGATCGGCAGGTTCGCCGATCGGCAGACTACAGTGAAACGTCGCGCCTGTGATCTTTCCGTTGGTGTCGACGTTGTTCACAACCCACAGGCGGCCGCGATGCGATTCGATAATCGAACGGCATATATTGAGCCCCATGCCCATGCCATCCGATTTGGTGCTGTAAAACGGTTCGAACAGCCGTTCGATGGCGGCTTCGTCCACACCCGGTCCCTGATCGACGACGCTGATGCAGGCGAAACCGGCATCGAGCTTGACGATGACGCGGATCACGGCGTCGGTGGCGTTCGGATGGGCCTCGTACATGGCCTCCGCGGCGTTCTTGAGCAGGTTGACGAGCACTTGCTCGATGAGCACCGGGTCGACATAGATGACAGGTAGACGCGAGCGAATCTCGGTCAGGATCCGGATGCGGCGCTTGCGCGCTTCGATCTCGGCCAGGCCGACCGCATCGGCGACGATATCCGACACGCGCGCCGCCTGCCGCTTGGGCTCGCTGCGTTTCACGAACTCGCGAATACGCTTGATGATCATGCCTGCGCGCACCGCTTGCTGAGCCGTTTTTTCGAGCACGGGCAACAGCGTATCGGACTGCGTACGGCCCGCTTTGACGAGCGCGACCGTGCCCGAGCAGTAGTTGTTGATCGCCGCGAGCGGCTGGTTGAGCTCGTGCGCGAGCGACGAGGCCATTTCGCCCATCGTCATGAGCCGGCTCGTGAAGTGAAGCTTTTCTTCCTGCTGGCGCGCGAGTTCCTGCGCCTGCTTGCGCGTCGTGATGTCGGTCGCGATTTGCATCTGCGCGAGATGGCCGTCGACCCACTGAATGTACTGGCGCCGGACCTCGAACCACTTCTGAATGCTCTGCACGTAGACTTCCTGCGCGTCGGCCGTGCTCTCGGTGAGCGCGGCGGCCGGCAATCCCGCATAGGTATCGATCATGTCGATCGAATCGGAAGACGCTTGGGTGCTGTCGAAGCCGCCGCCCGCGAGCTCGAGATGGCCGTCGGGCCGGATGCCGAACAGGTGCCGGTAATAGCGGTTCGCGAAAAGCAGCTCGGCTTCGTCGGCCGCGAGCACCGAGACGGCCGCGTCGAGGCTCTCGAGTACCGTGGTGAACCGCTCGTGCGCTGCGGCGAGTTCCTCTCTTGCGCGCTTGGGCTCCGTGATGTCGGTCATCGAAGACATCCAGCCCGTTTGCCGGCCGGAACTGTCGATGAGCGGCGAGACATAAAGGCGTGCGTGAAAGATCGAGCCGTCCTTGCGGCGCACCCGCAATTCGAAACCCGAGGACGGCGCCTTGCCGCGCAGCGTCATGTCGAGCTGGCGCTGCATTTCAGGGTAGGCGTCGCGCGGCCAATAGGGGAAGGGCGCCGTTTTGCCGACGAGGTCGCTTTCGTCCCAGCCCGTCATCCGGCAAAACGCCGGGTTCACGTGAGTAATGCGTCCGTGCATGTCGAGCACGCGCATGCCGATCAACACGGAGTTTTCCATCGCCCGGCGAAAGAACGCCTCGGCATACAGTGCCTGCTGCGCCTCGAAACGCTGGCGCGTATGCTTCCAAAGACTCCACAAACTCCAGAGCACGAAGCACGACAAGCCGGCCACGAGCCATACGAGCGTGTTGTTGGTGAAGTTCGTCAGCTGCGGGAACGCGTAGACCCGGACCGTCAGCCCCTGGCCCGGCGGATCGAGCGGCAGGTCGTAGAACAGATCGCGCGGCAGGCGCGGACGCGTCGACGTGGTCGCGAGCTCGCGGTTGTTCGCATCGAGCAGCGAGATCTTGTACTTCGCCGAGAGCTCGGGCGGGATATCGTGCTTGAGCACGCCTTCGATCGAAAAGACGGCGGCAATGGCGCCCAGGAATTCACGGTCGCGGTAGATCGGCGTTTGCAGCGTCAGGTAGCCGTTGCCGAGGTCATCGTAGATGAGCGGCGAGTAGATCTGGCGCCGCGTGGCGCGCGCTTCTCCGAATCCGGCCGTGACGGCGACATCCATCTGCGCGTCGGTGAGCCGCGCGAAACGCTGGCCGGCGAGCGGCAACGGCGTGTCGGGCCAGCGGGGCTGCTTCTGGCTCGTATACCAGTTGACGTAGAGAATTTCGGGATGCGCTTGCACGATGTCGGTCATCGACATCTGGAACGAGTGCTGGTCCGCGTGTCCGGCCGCGAGATCGCGCGCGAGCGCCTGCAGCTGTTCCTGGGCTCCGGTCATCGAGAGCCGGATTTGCTGCTGCGCCCAGGCGACATTGCGGTACAACGTATCTTCTTGCTGCTGCTGTTCCCTGCGGTTCAGACTCCACAGGATGAGGCTCATGACGACGAGGAACACCAGGATCGACAGGAGCGGCGTCAGCAAATAGGAATTCGACCACCACGGTCCGTGGTGCCAGCGGGACGGCGTCGAGTCCGCCCGGGCACCGGACGGCCGCGCCGAGCGTGCGAAAAGCCGATCGGTCAACATGGCTCGAATTGTAGCGCAGCGCCGCCTCGCCAATTGGCGTAAAACAGGGAGAAACCCGAGGCGATTCGGACGATTGGCCGCTTTGGGTCCCGTCTTGGGCAGATTCCCGGTGCGTCGCAACAATATTCCGCATTATGAGAAATGATCTCGTAATTTGAAAAATTGATTGCGCATGAGGGGCCAGCCTCTTTACAATCGCCGACAATTGCCGCGGCCGTACCCGGCCTGCGTATGTCCAAAGAGCATTCCCTATCCAGGAGACGAGAATGTCCGCTGTGCCCGACGAAGTCATGAAGTATGTCGCCGCCGATAAAGACGACGATCCCCAGGAAACAGGCGAATGGCTCGAAGCGCTCGAGGGCGTGATCTCCGCCGTCGGCCCTGACCGCGCGCACTACCTCATCGAAAAGCAGATCGAATTCGCGCGCGTGCATGGCGAACATCTGCCGTTTTCGGCGAACACCCCCTACATCAACACGATTCCCGTTGCCAGCCAGGCGAAAATCCCGGGCGACCAGGATATCGAACATCGCATCCGCTCGTACACGCGCTGGAACGCCATTGCCATGGTGCTGCGCGCCGGCAAGGACACGAACGTCGGGGGCCATATCGCCTCGTTCGCCTCGGCCGCGACGCTTTACGATGTGGGCTTCAATCATTTTTGGCACGCACCGTCGGACAAGCACGGCGGCGACCTCGTCTTCGTACAGGGCCACTCATCGCCCGGTATCTACTCGCGCGCATTCCTGCTCGGCCGTCTCACGGAGAAACAGCTCGATAACTTCCGTCAGGAAGTGGGCGGCGAGGGCATTTCCTCGTATCCGCACCCGTGGCTGATGCCCGACTTCTGGCAATTCCCGACGGTGTCGATGGGCCTCGGTCCGATCATGGCGATCTATCAGGCGCGCTTCATGAAGTATCTGCACGCGCGCGGCGTTGCCAATACGGATGGCCGCAAGGTCTGGGCGTTCCTGGGCGACGGCGAGACGGACGAGCCGGAATCGCTGGGCGCCATCGGCATGGCCGGCCGGGAGCGGCTCGAGAATCTGGTCTTCGTCATCAACTGCAACCTGCAGCGTCTCGACGGTCCGGTACGCGGCAACGGCAAGATCATTCAAGAGCTCGAATCCGAGTTCCGCGGCGCCGGCTGGAATGTCATCAAGGTCGTCTGGGGCAGCCGCTGGGATGCGCTGTTCGCACGCGACAGGACGGGCGCGCTGATGCGCCGCATGATGGAAGTCGTCGACGGCGAATATCAGACGTACAAGTCTGAATCGGGCGCGTTCGTGCGCGAGCACTTCTTCAATACGCCCGAGTTGAAGGCGCTCGTCGCGGATTGGTCGGACGAGGACATCTGGAACCTCAATCGCGGCGGACACGACCCGCACAAGATTTACGCGGCGTTCCACGCGGCCTCGAACACGAAGGGCCAGCCGACGGTCATCCTCGCGAAGACGATCAAGGGCTATGGCATGGGCGAAGCCGGCCAGGCCATGAACATCACCCACCAGCAAAAGAAAATGCAGGTGGAGCAGCTCAAGGGGTTCCGCGACCAGTTCCGCCTGCCGATCTCGGACGAAGAGATCGGCAATGTCCCGTACCTCACGTTCGAGGAAGGCTCGAAGGAACTCGAATACATGCGTGCGCGACGGCAGGAGCTCGGCGGTTATCTGCCGACGCGCCGCGAGAAAGCGCAACCGCTGCCGGTGCCGGAGCTGTCGGTATTCGAGCCGCTGCTCAAGGGCACGGGTGAAGGGCGCGAGATTTCGACGACGATGGCGTTCGTGCGGATTCTCAACATCCTCTTGAAGGACAAGGCGCTCGGCAAGCGCATCGTGCCGATCGTGCCGGATGAGTCGCGCACCTTCGGCATGGAGGGTCTGTTCCGCCAGATCGGCATCTGGAATCAGGACGGGCAGAAGTACGTGCCCGAAGACTCCGACCAGCTCATGTTCTACAAGGAATCGGAGACGGGCCAGATTCTGCAGGAAGGCATCAACGAAGCCGGCGGGATGTGCGACTGGATCGCGGCCGCGACGTCGTACTCGACGCACGGCGAGATCATGGTGCCGTTCTACATCTTCTATTCGATGTTCGGCCTGCAGCGCATCGGCGACCTCGTCTGGGCCGCGGGCGACATGCGCTCGCGCGGCTTCCTGCTCGGCGGCACCGCCGGCCGCACGACGCTGAACGGCGAAGGCCTCCAGCACGAAGACGGCCATTCGCTGTTGTGGGCATCGTCGGTGCCCAATTGCGTGACCTACGATCCGACGTTCGGTTACGAACTCGCCGTGATCATGCAAGACGGTCTGCGCCGCATGATGCAGGAACAGGAAGACGTCTTCTACTACATCACGGTGATGAACGAGAACTACGAGCACCCGGCCCTGCCGCAGGGCGAGCACGTAGCGGAAGACATCATCAAGGGCCTGTACTCGTTGAAAAAGAGCGACGCGCCGGCCAAGGCACCGCGCGTGCAACTGATGGGCGCGGGCACGATCCTCAATGAAGTCATCGCCGCTGCCGATCTGCTCAAGAACGACTGGGGCGTCGCGGCCGATCTCTGGAGTGCGCCGAGCTTCACCGAGCTGGCCCGCGAGGGACAGGCCGCGTCGCGCTGGAACCTGCTGCATCCGAACGAGCCGCGCAAGCTTTCGCACGTCGAGACGCTGCTCAAGGACGCGCCGGGCCCCGTCGTCGCGTCGACCGATTACGTGCGGGCGCTGGCCGAACAGATCCGCGCCTATGTGCCGCAGCGCTATGTCGTGCTCGGCACGGACGGCTTCGGCCGCTCGGATACGCGCGAAAAGCTCCGTCACTTCTTCGAAGTCGATCGCTACTGGGTCACCGTCGCGGCGCTCAACGCGCTTGCGGATGAAGGTACGATCGAGCGCAAGGTCGTAGCCGACGCGCTTGCCAAGTACCAGCTCGACCCGAACAAACCCAACCCGATGACCGTTTAAGGCATTGCCTTCGCGAGCGCCCCAAGCCCGCCTGCCGCGCCAATGCGGCGGGCAGGCTCGCGAGCCCTGGAGACACCAACAAATGAGTGAAGCGATCGAAGTCAAGGTGCCGGACATCGGCGATTTCAAGGACATCCCCGTCATCGATATCCTGGTGAAGCCGGGCGATGCCGTCGAGAAGGAGCAGTCTCTCATCACGCTCGAATCGGATAAGGCGACGATGGACGTGCCGAGCCCCGCGGCGGGCACGGTGAAGGAGATCAAGGTGAAACAAGGCGATCCCGTGTCCGAAGGCACGTTGATCGTCGTGCTCGAAGGCGGGGGCGCTCCGGCCGCCGCCAAACCTGCCCAGGGCAACGGTGCGGCGGCGCCTGCCGCGGCACCGGCCGCGCCTGCTCGAGCTGCCGCGCCCGCGGCGGCAGGCGGCCAGCAGGAAGTCAAGGTTCCCGATATCGGCGATTACAAAGACGTGCCGGTCATCGAGATCGCCGTCAAGGTGGGGGACCGCGTCGAGAAGGAGCAGTCTCTCATCACGCTCGAGTCGGACAAGGCGACGATGGATGTGCCGAGCCCGGCCGCCGGCGTAGTGAAGGCGATCAACGTCAAAGTCGGCGATACGGTATCCGAGGGCGTTGTGATCCTCATGCTCGAATCGGAGAGCGGCGCCGCTGCGGCGGCACCGGCCGCGCAGCCGGCCGCGCCTGAGCCAAAGAACGTCGAGCCGCTCGATTCGCCGCGTCCCGCGGGCCCGCAAAGCGTGCCGGCGCACCCGTCGGCACTCGCGCAGGCGCCGTCGATCCCGGCCGGCGAGGGCGGTTCGCGCCAGCCGAGTCATGCATCCCCGTCGGTGCGCAAGTTCGCGCGCGAACTCGGCGTGGATGTGGCGCAGGTGCGCGGCAGCGGACCGAAAGGGCGCATTACGCAGGACGACGTCACGGCTTTCGTGAAGGGCGTCATGACGGGGCAGCGCGCCCCCGCGGGCGCTGCGGCGCCTGCCGCGGGCGGCGGCGAACTCGGCTTGTTGCCGTGGCCGAAGATCGACTTCACGAAGTTCGGTCCGATCGAGGCGAAGCCGCTTTCGCGCATCAAGAAGATCTCGGGCGCGAACCTGCATCGCAACTGGGTGATGATCCCGCACGTCACGAACAACGACGAAGCCGATATCACCGAGCTCGAGGCGCTGCGCGTCACGCTGAACAAGGAAAACGAAAAGGCCGGCGTCAAGATCACGATGCTCGCGTTCGTCATCAAGGCCGTCGTTTCGGCGCTGAGGAAGTTCCCGACGTTCAATGCGAGCCTCGACGGCGACAACCTGGTCTTCAAGCAGTACTACCACGTCGGCTTTGCCGCGGACACGCCGAACGGCCTCGTCGTTCCTGTCATTCGCGACGCCGACAAGAAGGGCTTGATCGAGATCGCCAAGGAAATGGCGGAGCTTTCCAAGCTTGCGCGTGAAGGCAAACTCAAGCCGGATCAGATGCAAGGCGGGTGCTTCTCGATCTCGTCGCTGGGCGGCATCGGCGGCACGCACTTCACGCCGATCATCAACGCCCCCGAGGTGGCCATTCTCGGCCTGTCGCGCGGTGCGATGAAGCCCGTATGGGACGGCAAGCAATTCGTGCCGCGCCTGACGCTGCCTGTTTCGCTGTCGTATGACCATCGCGTCATCGACGGCGCCGAAGCGGCGCGCTTCAACGCCTATCTTTGCGCGCTGCTCGCCGATTTCCGGCGCGTGATTCTGTGACTGTCGACGCTAACAAGAAGGGGACGTGAATGAGTCTCGTCGAAGTAAAAGTGCCGGATATCGGCGACTTCAAGGACGTCGATGTCATCGAGGTCAACATCAAGCCGGGCGATGTCATCGAAAAGGAGCAATCGCTATTGACGCTGGAGTCGGACAAGGCGTCGATGGAAGTGCCGAGCGATACGGCCGGCACCGTCAAGGAAGTGCGGATCAAGGCGGGCGATAAGGTTTCGCAAGGCACGGTCATCGCGCTCGTCGAAGCGCAAGAGGGGGCGGCCGCGAAGCCGGCCGCGGCGGCCAGTGCGCCGGCGGCTGCATCGGCACCCGCACCTGCACCCGCGAAAGCGGCCTCCGCTGCTGAACCGCAGGCCGCCAGCTATGGCGGCGGTGCCGACATCGAGTGCGATATGCTCGTGCTCGGCGCGGGCCCTGGCGGCTATTCCGCCGCGTTCCGCAGCGCCGATCTCGGCATGAAGACGGTGCTCGTCGAGCGCTATTCGACGCTCGGCGGCGTCTGCCTGAACGTCGGTTGCATTCCGTCGAAGGCGCTGCTGCATACGGCGCTCATCACCGACGAGGTGGCCGCGCTCGCGGCGCACGGGATCACGTTCGGTGCGCCGCAGATCGACCTCGACAAGCTGCGCGGATTCAAATCGGGTGTCGTCAAGAAATTGACCACGGGCCTGGCCGGCATGGCGAAGGCGCGCAAGGTCGAGGTCGTCACCGGCGTCGGCACGTTTGCCGATCCGCATCATATGGAAGTGCAGACCGAGGGCGGCAAGAAGGTCGTCAAGTTCAAGCAGGCCATCATCGCGGCGGGCTCGCAGGCGGTGATGCTGCCATTCATGCCCGAGGATCCGCGTGTCGTGGACTCGACCGGCGCGCTCGAGCTGCGCCAGATTCCCCAGCGCATGCTTGTCATCGGTGGCGGCATCATCGGTCTGGAAATGGCGACGGTCTATGCCACGCTCGGCGCGAAGATCGATGTCGTCGAAATGCTCGATGGCCTCATGATGGGCGCCGACCGCGATCTCGTGAAAGTCTGGGAGAAGTACAGCGGCAAGCACTTCGCCAACATGATGCTGAAGACGAAGACGACGGCTGCCGAGGCCAAGCCCGACGGCATCTACGTGAAGTTCGAAGGGGAGAAGGCGCCGGCCGAACCGCAGCGTTACGATCTCGTGCTCGTGGCGGTCGGCCGCAGTCCCAACGGCAAGAAGATCGGTGCCGAGAAAGCCGGTATTGCCGTCACCGACCGAGGCTTCATCGACGTCGACAAGCAGATGCGTACGAACGTGCCGCACATCTTTGCGATCGGCGACATCGTCGGGCAGCCCATGCTTGCGCACAAGGCCGTGCATGAGGGACACGTTGCGGCCGAGGCCGCGCACGGCGAGAAGGCATACTTCGACGCGATCCAGATTCCGTCGGTGGCTTATACCGATCCGGAAGTGGCTTGGGCGGGCAAGACCGAAGACCAGTGCAAGGCCGAGGGCATCAAATACGGCAAGGCCGTGTTCCCCTGGGCCGCTTCGGGGCGCGCCATTGCGAACGGCCGCGACGAGGGCTTCACGAAGCTGATCTTCGACGAGGCGACGCATCGCGTGATCGGCGGGGGTATCGTCGGCCTCAACGCGGGCGACCTCATCAGTGAGGTTTGCCTTGCGATCGAGATGGGCGCCGATGCGACCGATATCGGGCGGACGATTCATCCGCACCCGACGCTTGGCGAATCGATCGGGATGGCCGCCGAGCTCTACGAGGGTGTCTGCACCGACTTGCCGCCGCAAAAGAAGAAGTAATGGACGAAAGCGTTCGGCACCCGAGGGGGCCGAACGCTCGATGTCCGCTGGCATGTGAGCCGGGCGCTGAAAACAAAAACGGAGCGCTCCTTTCGGGAGCGCGCCGTTTCGTTACTGCTGCTACGGGTGAGAAAGCTTAGGCAGCCGTCTTCTTCGTAGCGGCGGCACGCGAAGCTTGCGAGGCGGCTTGCTGAGCGGCCTTCGTCGCAGCCGTGGCGGCGGCGTTGAAGTTGCTCTCGGCGATTTCGACGGCTTGCTTCGTTGCCTTGTGGACCGTTTCGTAGGTCGTGTTGGCGGCCGTGATGGCCGACTTCATGACCGCAACAGCCGTTTCGGAACCAGCCGGCGCGTTCTTGGCGACGTTGTCGACGAGCGCCTGCACCTTGCGGTTCTGCTCTTCGTACTGGGCTTCCGCCACGCGGGCGAACTCAGCTTGCGTGGCCGAGGCGATTTCATACAGGTGGCGGCCATACGACAGCACCTTCTCGGCCACCGGCTGCGCCAGCGAGGCTTGCAGCGCGAGCAGTTCTTGCGCGTCCTTCACCGACAGCGCGCGTTGCGCGTTTTCCTGGCTTTCCGCGAGCGTCGACTTCACGACCTGCAGGTTCAGTTCGACCAGTTTCTCCACACCTTCGAACGCCTTGTTCGTCAAGCCGAAAAGGGCTTCGAAATTGGCTTTCTGTGCTGCGGCGAATTGCTCGGGGGTCAACAGAGTCATGTTTAATGCTCCTGAAAAACGACCCGTCTCTCGCGGATCGCGTAGGTTAATGGCACGGCTTCGGAATGTGTCGCGTCGTATGCTCAACGCGTATTGTGCGTCGCAACATCAGAGCCTATTTTAGGCTTGCGCGCTCAAATGTCAAGTGCAATTTGGTGCAATGCACAATGTAAAGGATTTCGCACCGAAACAACGGCTTAGCGCGGGCGAGGGTCGGCCACGTGCAGCGCCCGGGTACGGGGATTGCTGCGGCGCGCCCGCATGGCGCGTTGCCATGACGGCGGCATGGCAAAATTCACAAAAAGGGTGTCAACGCAGCGCTCCTCGCGCGCGTTATCTGATCTTCTCGACGGTCAGCAGGGTGTGTGCGGCGCGAAGCGGTGCGGAGAAAGGGTGCGAACCTTTTGCCTGCCACTTCGGTCCCATACACGTTTCGTCGCTCGAATGCCGGTGTTTTCCCGACCATTCGCTTAAGTTTGCATGAGGCGCGCCGATATGTGGGTATGGCCCTACTGGTCGGCGCCGACTTGTCGCAATATACAAGCATCGATGCCGTTGGCCGTGCAGCTAGCTACAAATTGCTTCAAAGACCGACGATAAGTGCTTCTGATTGCTAATTTTTAGTAGCTTTACTACACTTGCCGTCAACGCTTCGTCTCTCGCCACCTCCGTATCAAGAACACCAATGAAAACCGCACTGTTTTCGTCGCTCAAAGTGAGGCACGGCGTGGCGCTTACGAGAGTCGTCTCGGTCACCGCAACCCTCCTTGCCGCCGCCATTTTCGCGGCTCCTATCGACGCGCTCGCAGCGTCGGGTTCGACCGATGCGGCTTCGTCCAAGCCCGCAGCCACCAAAACACATTCATCGAAAAAAGCCGTCAAGCAATCCGTCCGAACGGAGAAGGCGGCCGCAGCGCCCGACGAGCGCTCGCGTAAAAAGCGCGTGTCGTACACGCTGCGCACGCGTGGCCGTCATGGCGCAATGCACAGGATTGCGTTCGAGCCGCGCTCGCCCGTGGCCGGTCAGCCGTTCGGGCTGCAGGAAGGCCCCGAGGGCCTCGCGTTGCGTTCGAATGTCGCTTATGTCATCGATCAAAACACGTCAGAAGCGCTTTTCGACAAGAATTCGCATTCCGTCGTACCGATCGCCTCGATCACGAAGCTGATGACGGCCATGGTGGTGCTCGATGCCAACCTGCCGCTGACGGATCTGCTCGAAGTGACCGACGAAGATCGCGATCTCGAAAAACACACGGGCTCGCGTCTTTCCGTCGGCTCGGTGCTTTCGCGTGAAGATATGCTGCACATTGCGCTGATGGCATCGGAAAACCGTGCAGCCGCGGCGCTCTCGCGCTATTTCCCGGGCGGACGTCCGGCGTTTATCGCCGCGATGAATGCAAAGGCCAAGGCGCTCGGCATGGCCGATACCCACTTCGAGAATCCGACGGGTCTGACGAGCCGCAATGTCTCGACGGCGCGCGATCTCGTGAAGATGGTCGATGCCGCGTATCAGTATCCGCTCATTCGGAAGTTCTCGACCGACCGCAGCTACACCGTCGATACGGGCAGGCGCGAGATTGCTTATAACAGTACGAACGCGCTCGTGCGTAGCGCGAAGTCGAACTGGGAGATCGGTCTGCAGAAAACCGGCTTCATCAATGAGGCGGGTGAATGCCTCGTCATGCAGGCGACGATCCAGGGCCGGCCCATCATCATGGTGTTGCTCGATTCGGCCGGCAAGTACTCGCGGTTTGCCGATGCGGCGCGCCTGCGCACGTGGCTCGATAACGGCGGCGGCGAGCAGCGTATTACGAGCGCCGACACGGGCGGACACGGCACCTGAGCGCCGGTTGCTCCTGTAGAGACAAAGCATAAAGCCCCGCATTCGCGGGGCTTTGTGTTTGAGGCGGTGCGGCGGGGTGGCGCTTTGGCGGCTTGCGCGTTCGCTCCTGCGTTCGCCCCCTTTCCTCAGGCTGTTTTCGCCTTGGCGTTTTCGGTCGCTGCTTCCGGGCGATAACCGAGGGCTTCGGAAATGACGAGCGCCGTGCGGCTCAGGTGGACGAGCCAGGCGTCCTGGAGCCGGTCTGCCGGTGCCGACAGCGACAGGCCCGCGACGAGCTTGCCCGTATCGTCATGGATCCCGGCGGCGATGCAGCGTACGCCGAGTTCGAGCTCCTCGTTGTCGCGCGCGCACGCTTGCTGGCGAACCTGCATGAGTTCGCGCTCGAGCCGGGCCAGATCGGTGATGCTGTTTTGGGTATGGCCCGACAGGCCGGTGCGCGTGGCATAGGCGCGCACGCGCGCAGCCTCGTCAACGGCGAGAAAAAGCTTGCCGACCGAAGTCAGGTGCAATGGAGCGCGCCCGCCGATCGCCCGGACCACTTGCATGCCCGAGCGCTCCGAATACGCACGTTCGATATAGACGATCTCGTCTCCCTGCCGGACGGACAGATTGACGGTCTGTCCCGTGAGGCGGTGCAATTCCCGCATCGGCATCAGCGCTGCATCGCGCACGGACAGCCTCGCCTTGACCAGATTGCCGAGTTCGAGCAGCCGCATGCCCAGCCGGTAGGTGCCCGGGTCCGAGCGATCGACGAGCCGGCACGTGACCATATCGTTGAGAATGCGGTGTGCCGTGGACGGGTGGAGCTCCGTCCGGATCGCCAGCTCCTTGAGGCTGACCGGATCGCTATGCGCGGCCAGGGCGTCGAGCAGCCGCATCATTCGTTCGATCACCTGGATCGATGTCTTGGAGTCCTGATTCGTATCGCTCATCGTGGATCGATTGACGCAAAGCAAAAAAACATTGTATCTCGTATTGTGAAAAAAGCGAACGGCGTTTGAATATCGCTTGAACTCTGTGTTCCGGCTCGATTCGTGTTGCCGACGCCGGCAAACGACGCATAATGACAGGCGTTTTTCCAACGGAGCCGCTATGCGAGTCGGATTGTTCGTTACCTGTCTCGTCGACCTCATGCGCCCGGAGATCGGGTTTGCCGCAATCAAGCTCATCGAGCGTGCAGGGTTCGAAGTCGTCGTGCCGCCCGCGCAGACTTGCTGCGGGCAACCCGCCTACAACTCGGGCGAGCGGGGCATCGCGCGCGATCTCGCCGAAAAGGCGCTGCGCGAGTTCGAGCAATTCGATTACGTCGTCGTTCCGTCCGGTTCGTGCGGCGGCATGATCGGCGTGCATTACGCCGATCTCTTTCGCGACGATCCGGAGCTCATGGGCCGCTACGAGCGGATGCGGGCAAAGGTTTTCGAGCTGACCGATTTCCTCGTGAATGTGGCGAAGATCGAGTTGCCGAGGGCCGAATCCGCCGGACCGGTCACTTATCACGACTCCTGTGCCGGGCTGCGCGAGCTTGGCGTGAAGCAGCAGCCGCGCGCGTTGCTCGCAATGCGGGGCGTGGCGGTGACGGAAATGCCAGGGTGCGAGCACTGCTGCGGTTTCGGCGGCACTTTCGCGGTCAAATACGGCAACATCTCGACGGCGATCGTCGACGAGAAGTGCGAGAACATCCGCGCGAGCGGCGCCGCGACCGTCGTACTCGGGGACCTCGGCTGCATGCTGAACATCGAGGGCAGGCTTCGCCGCACGGGCGATGCGACGACGCGCGTGCTGCATATTGCCCAGGTGCTCGCCGCGGATCTCTGACAGGGCTTTTTTCTTCGTTACGTCGGGCCGACCATGCAAGTCCAATCGATGCATTTCAAGGCGCGCGCCAAGGAAAATCTGGCAAATCCGCGATTGCAGCACAACCTGACCAAGCTCTCGACGAAGTTCGTGAGCGCGCGTGCGCAGGCCATGCAGGCGATCGACTTCCCGGCAACGCGCGCGGCGCTGAAGGCACGCCGCGATCGTGCGCTGGAGAATCTCGACGTCTGGCTCGAAACGTTCGAGCGCGAAGCGACCCGGCGCGGCGTCACCGTGCTGTTCGCCGAAACGACGCGCGATGCGGCGCAACTTGTCGGAGAGATCGCGCGCAAGCATGACGTCAAGAAGGTCATCAAGACGAAGTCGATGGTGTCCGAGGAGATGCGTCTGAATGCCGTACTGGCGGAGATGGGCGTGCAGTCCGTGGAGACCGATCTCGGCGAGTACATCCTGCAGATCAACGACAACGAGCCGCCGAGCCACATCATCGCGCCCGTCGTCCATAAGGACAAAGAAGAAATCGCCGATCTGTTCGCCAAGACCCACGGTCGGGCGCGTCTCACCGAAATTCCCGCCATGACGCGCGAAGCTCGCGAGGTGCTGCGTCCCCAGTTTCTTTCCGCCGACATGGGCGTGACGGGCGGCAACTTCGTGATTGCCGAGACGGGCTCCGTCGCGATCGTGACGAACGAGGGCAATGAAGGGATGTGTACCGTCATGCCGCGCGTGCACGTGGCGGTGACCGGCATCGAAAAAGTGTTGCCGACGCTGGAGGATCTGGCTGTTGCGATGCGCCTCTTGCCGCGCTCGGCGACGGGGCAAACGGTCTCGAACTATTTTTCGCTGCTGACCGGGCCGCGCGGCGAGGGCGATGGCGACGGGCCGGAGCACATGTACGTCGTGCTCGTCGATGGCGGACGCACGGGCCTCATCGGCGGAGCGTTCCAGGAAATGCTGCGCTGCATCCGCTGCGGAGCCTGCATGAATCATTGCCCCGTGTATCAGAAAGTCGGCGGCCATGCGTATGGATGGGTCTACCCGGGACCAATGGGCTCGGTACTCACGCCGAGCTACGTCGGGCTCGACAAGGCGCTCGATCTGCCGCAGGCGGCGACGCTGTGCGGGGAGTGCAACAGTGTCTGTCCGGTGGGGATTCCGATCTCGGACCTGCTGCGCAAGTTGCGCGAGAAGCAGACCGAGCGTCATCTCCGGCCGGTGACCGAGCGCGCGGCGCTGGCCGTCTGGGGGTTCGTCGCCTCGCGTCCGGCGCTTTATGCGCTCGTCGCGAAACTGATGGTGCGCGTGCTCGAGCGCATGGGCGGCGAGCGCCGCGCGATCACCCGGCTGCCGTTCGGCCAGGGATGGACTGCCACGCGCGACATGCCGGCGCCGGTCGGGCGCACGTTTCGCGAGCTCTATGCCGCGCAGCGCAGTCATCGCGACTAGTCGGCGCGAAGAGCAACGCGAATATCGATGCTGCCGATGCGGCGCATTGTTTGCGCTGGCGTAACGCTGAATTCGCTATTCCCATCTTTGTCTCGATAGGCGGCGTCTATAAAATACGTCTCACAGAATGCGGGCATGCGAGGGCGCATGTCCGTTGCGAAACGAGGCGCACTATGAAAACGAAAATATCCGTCTATTGGCCCCTGGCCGTCGTTCTGATGCTTGCCGCGATGGCAGCGATGCAGGGTTATGGCGAGCGCCGGCAACACAGTTCGCATGCGCCGCTGGCGGCGGCGCAACTCAGCGCCGAGCTGGCGCGCGCGGTCTCGTACGGGCTCGTCGGTACGCAGCCGGTGCGCGCGTCCTCGAGCGTTTCGGCGGCCAGGGACACCGAGCCGTCGCAAGCGCTGTAACGCTCCCGGTCCTATAATGCCGGGTCGGCAGCGGTGGCCGGCAGCCGACCTGGATCCATGTGCCAACCCGGACGCGCCGGGTGCTTTATGAAACCCGTTGCCATTTGCTTCGTTTGCCTGGGAAACATCTGTCGATCGCCGACGGCTGAAGCCGTCATGCGCGCGCAAGTCGAAGCCGCGGGCCTCACGGAATGGATCACCGTCGATTCGGCGGGTACGGGCGACTGGCATGTCGGCGAGGCGCCCGATCATCGGGCGCAGACGGCCGCAAGCCGGCGCGGGTTCGACTTGTCGGGACTACGAGCCCGGCAGATCGCCGCGCCCGATTTCGAGCGATTCGATCTGGTGCTTGCGATGGACGCCGCGAATCTCGCCCATTTGCGGCAGTTGTGTCCGCCTGCGCTGCGCTCGCGCGTCCGACTTCTGATGGAGTTCGGCAGCCAGCCGGCGGTGAACGAGGTCGCGGACCCGTACTTCGGTGGGGGCGAGGGGTTCGAACTCGTGCTCGATCAATGCGAGGATGCCTGCCGCGGCTTGCTCGCGCGCCTGCGTCCCGGGCTGGCCGGTGAGACGGCTTGATTTGATCGTGCACCCATAACCGCCCCGGAAGGAGGGATACTTGACTAAAATCCTCATGTATTTATACTTGACCAAAATCGTCGAGAATCCGGTCCCCCCGCAATCATGAGACTCACCACCAAAGGCCGTTTCGCCGTCACGGCGATGATCGACCTGGCCTTGCGCCAGGATCAAGGTCCCGTGACGCTTGCCGGCATCAGCCAGCGCCAGCGCATTTCGCTGTCCTATCTGGAACAACTGTTCGGCAAGCTGCGCCGCCACGAGATCGTGGAGTCGGTGCGCGGGCCGGGCGGTGGATACAACCTCGCGCGCCGCGCGCAGGAAGTCACTGTCGCCGACATCATCATTGCCGTCGACGAACCGCTCGATGCCACGCAATGCGGCGGCAAGGGTTCGTGCGAGGGGACGAAGCAAAACGACGGCCACTGTATGACGCATGAGCTCTGGTCCACGCTGAACCAGAAGATGGTGGAGTATCTCGATTCGGTCTCGCTGCAAGACCTGGTCGATCAGCAGCGCTCGCGCGAAGGCGCGTCCACGGTGCTCCACGATCGGCGCAGCGAGCCGGCGGCGCCCGAGGCACCGCGTCTGGCGCCCAAAGGACCGAACTCGGTATTCAATATCGCGAGTTCGTGAACGAATGCTGCGCGCGCCGGCATATGAAAGCGGATGCCATGGCCGAGCGGGCGCCTGACCCAAAACAACGATTTCCCCGGAGCGATTGATGAGTAACCCGAGCCCCCACCTGCCCATCTATATGGACTACAGCGCGACGACGCCCGTCGACCCGCGCGTGGTGGACAAGATGATTCCCTATTTGCGGGAGCAATTCGGCAATCCGGCTTCGCGCAGCCATGCTTATGGCTGGGAAGCGGAGCGTGCCGTGGAAGAGGCGCGCGAGCAGGTTGCGGCGCTCGTGAAGGCGGATCCGCGCGAAATCATCTGGACGTCGGGTGCGACCGAATCGGACAACCTGGCCATCAAGGGCGCTGCGCACTTCTACAAGAGTCGCGGCAAGCACATCGTGACGGTCAAGACCGAGCACAAGGCGGTACTCGATACCTGCCGCGAGCTCGAGCGCGAAGGGTTCGATGTCACCTATCTCGATGTCAAGAGCGACGGCCTCATCGATCTCGACGTTTTCAAGGCGGCGCTGCGGCCGGACACGATCGTCGTGTCGGTCATGTACGTGAACAACGAGATCGGTGTTATTCAGGACATCGAAGCGATCGGCGAAATCTGCCGTGAAAAGAACATCATTTTTCATGTCGATGGCGCGCAGGCCACGGGCAAGGTGGAGATCGATTTGGGCCGGCTCAAGGTCGACCTGATGTCGTTCTCGGCTCACAAGACCTATGGCCCGAAGGGTATCGGTGCGCTCTACGTGCGCCGCAAGCCGCGCGTGCGGATCGAAGCGCAAATGCATGGCGGCGGCCACGAGCGCGGTATGCGCTCGGGTACGCTGCCGACGCATCAGATCGTCGGCATGGGCGAGGCTTTTCGCCTCGCGCGCGAGGAAATGGCCACGGAAAACGAACGCGTGCGGATGTTGCGCGACCGCTTGCTGCGCGGGTTGTCGGAGATCGAAGAGGTCTACGTCAACGGCGACATGGAGCGCCGGATTCCGCACAACCTGAATTTGAGCTTCAACTTTGTCGAGGGCGAATCGTTGATCATGGCCATCAAGGATGTGGCCGTGTCGTCCGGTTCGGCCTGTACGTCGGCGTCGCTGGAGCCTTCCTACGTGCTTCGCGCGCTGGGTCGTAACGACGAACTCGCGCACAGCTCTATCCGGTTTACGGTCGGCCGGTTCACGACCGAGCAGGACGTCGATTACGTCATCGACTTGCTCAAGGGCAAGATCGCCAAGCTGCGCGACCTTTCCCCGCTGTGGGAAATGCACCAGGACGGCATCGATCTTTCCACGATCAAGTGGGCCGCGCACTAAACGAATCAGGCGAATCAAGGAGTTTTGACCATGTCTTACAGCAACAAAGTATTGGATCACTACGAGAACCCCCGCAACGTCGGCTCGTTCGCCAAGGACGACGACGCAGTGGGCACCGGCATGGTCGGCGCGCCGGCCTGCGGCGACGTCATGAAGCTGCAGATCCGCGTCGGCGCCGACGGTCTGATCGAGGATGCCAAGTTCAAGACCTACGGTTGCGGTTCCGCCATCGCGTCGAGCTCGCTCGTGACCGAGTGGGTGAAAGGCAAGACGCTCGACGAGGCGCTCTCGATCAAGAATACGCAGATCGCCGAGGAGCTCGCGCTGCCGCCGGTCAAGATCCACTGCTCGATTCTGGCGGAGGACGCGATCAAGGCCGCGGTCGCCGACTACAAGCAACGCCACACCGGCGCTGCTGGCGAGGCCGCGCAGGAAGTGAAACAGCAAGTTGCTTAACGTGCCATGGCAATTACATTGACGGACAAGGCAGCGCAGCAGGTGCAGAAGTACCTGACACGGCGCGGCAAGGGCATCGGATTGCGGCTGGGCGTGCGTACGACCGGCTGCTCGGGTCTCGCCTACAAGCTCGAGTACGTCGATGAACTCGAGCCCGAGGATCAAGTGTTCGAATCGAACGGCGTGAAGGTCATCGTCGATCCGAAGAGCCTCGCGTATATCGACGGCACGCAGCTCGATTTTGCGCGTGAGGGATTGAACGAGGGCTTCAAGTTCAACAATCCGAACGTCAAGGACGAGTGCGGCTGCGGCGAATCGTTCCGCGTCTGACGCTGCAATCGGCGGGCAAAGGGCGGCGCGGGCCGCCTTTTTGTCGATCGGAGTTCGCGCTTCGGCGTCACGCATGGGCGCGGTATCGCTGCGATGCCGGGTGCTTTTAACCGACAACCGATTTTCATGGCCTCGATTCATCAAAGCCACTTCGATCTCTTTCATCTGCCCGAGCAGTTTGCGCTGGACATCCAGGCGCTCGATGCCGCTTACCGGACGGTCCAGACGCAAGTTCATCCGGACCGCTTCGCCGCCGCGGGCGACGCGCAAAAGCGGGTGGCCATGCAGTGGGCCGCGCTCGCAAACGAGGCTTATGGCACGTTACGCGATCCGTTGAAGCGCGCGCGCTATCTTCTATCGCTGCGCGGCGTGGATGTCGATGCCGAGAACAATACGGCGATGGAGCCGATGTTCCTGATGCAGCAGATGGAATGGCGCGAGCGCGTGGAAGACGCCGCGTCCGCGCGCAGCGTTCCGGCATTGGACGACTTGCTCGAAGAACTGCGCGAGGAGGAACGCGTGCGCTTCGACAAGCTCGCCGCGTTGCTCGACAGCGGTGCCAATCAGCCGGCCGCGGAAGCGGTGCGGCAGTTGATGTTCATCGAGCGCGTCGTTGCCGAGCTCGGCAAAGAGATCGAGCGGCTCGAACATTGAGACTGAGCCGAGCCCCTATGCGAACGGCTAGGGCTCATATTCGACAACGGCAGCGCAGTCTCCCCGAAGATAACTACAGATGGCTTTACTGCAAATCTCCGAACCCGGCATGGCACCGGCGCCGCATCAGCGGCGGCTCGCCGTGGGTATCGACCTCGGTACGACGAACTCCCTCGTTGCCGCGGTGCGCAACGGCGTGCCCGACGCGCTGCCCGATGAGCACGGTCGCGTATTGCTGCCGTCCGTCGTTCGCTATCTCGAACGAGGCGGGCGCCGCATCGGACTGAGGGCGAAGGAAGAAGCCGTCCTCGATCCGCGCAATACCATCGTTTCCGTGAAGCGCTTCATGGGACGCGGCAAGGCGGAAGTCGACGGTGCCGAGAACGCGCCTTACGATTTCGTCGAGGCGCCCGGCATGGTCCAGATTCGCACGGTCGCGGGCATCAAGAGTCCGGTCGAGGTGTCGGCCGAGATTCTCGCGACGCTGCGTCAGCGCGCCGAGGATACGCTGGGCGACGAGCTCGTCGGAGCGGTCATCACCGTGCCCGCCTATTTCGACGAGGCGCAGCGCCAGGCAACGAAGGACGCCGCACGCCTCGCCGGGATAGATGTGCTGCGGCTGCTCAATGAACCGACTGCGGCGGCGATTGCCTACGGCCTCGATAATGGTTCCGAAGGGTTGTACGCCGTCTACGATCTGGGCGGCGGAACGTTCGATCTCTCGGTCCTCAAGCTGACCAAGGGTGTCTTCGAGGTTCTCGCGGCGGGCGGCGATTCGGCGCTCGGCGGGGACGACTTCGATCATCTGCTCTATCGCCATGTCTTGAGCGAGGCCGGGCTGGCCCAGCAGCATTTGCCGCCCGAGGATGTCCGCCTGCTGCTCGATCGCGTGCGCGCGGCCAAGGAGGCGGTATCGACTGTCCCCGAGGTCATGCTCGAAGCGACGCTTTCCGATGGCACGATGATCTCGATTCCCGTGACGGAAGCGGCGTTTTCGGCGCTGGTGCAGCCGCTCGTGCAGCGCACGCTGACGCCGACCAAAAAGGCGTTGCGCGATGCCAAGGTGTCGCCGGCCGAGATCAAAGGCGTGGTGCTCGTGGGAGGCGCAACCCGCATGCCGGTGATTCGGCGTGCCGTCGAAGCATTTTTCGGGAAACCGCCGCTGACGAACCTCGATCCCGATCAGGTCGTCGCACTCGGTGCGGCGATTCAGGCCGACCTGCTTGCGGGCAATCGCGGCGGCGACGATTGGCTGCTGCTCGACGTCATTCCGCTGTCGCTCGGTATCGAGACGATGGGGGGACTCGTCGAGAAAATCATTCCACGCAATTCGACGATCCCGGTCGCGCGTGCGCAGGAGTTCACGACGTTCAAGGACGGCCAGACTGCGATGGCCATCCACGTCGTGCAAGGCGAGCGCGAGCTCGTGTCCGATTCGCGCTCGCTCGCCCGTTTCGAGTTGCGCGGCATCCCGCCGATGGCCGCCGGTGCGGCGCGCATTCGCGTGACGTTCCAGGTCGATGCGGACGGATTGCTTTCGGTCGTGGCGCGCGAGCAGCACTCGGGCGTGGAGGCATCCATCGTCGTCAAACCGTCGTACGGCTTGGCCGATGACGAGATCGCGCGCATGCTGGAGGACAGCTTCCAATCCGCCGAAGTCGACATGCGGGCACGCGCGCTGCGCGAGGCGCAGGTCGAAGCTCAGCGGCTCAGCGAAGCGACCGAGGCCGCGCTGGCCGCGGACGGCGAACTGTTGGACGCCGACGAGCGTTCGCGCGTCGTCAGCGCGCTCGACCGTCTTCGCTCGGCCGCGAGCGGCGCCGACGCGAATGCGATCGAGGCGCAAACGAAAGCGCTTGCCGCCGAGACCGATGAGTTTGCCGCTCGGCGGATGAACAAGAGCATCCGCGCTGCCTTGCAGGGGCGCAAGCTCGACGAAATCTGACTGGCAGGCGGAGCGTGCTCGACAGCGCGCCCGCCGCCGCACATCTTACTGACCGAACGGAATCCGTATGTCGCAAATCGTGGTGCTGCCTCATGTCGAACTGTGCCCGGAAGGGGCTGTCATAGAAGCCGAGCCGGGCAAGAGCATTTGCGCAACGCTGCTCGAAAACGGCATCGAGATCGAGCACGCTTGCGAAATGTCTTGCGCGTGTACCACTTGTCATGTGATCGTTCGAGAAGGCTTCGGAGCGCTCGAACCCTCGGAAGAGAACGAGGACGATCTGCTCGACAAGGCGTGGGGGCTGGAGCCGACATCACGACTTTCATGCCAGGCGATCGTGCCGCCCGGCGAGGACCTCGTGGTCGAGATCCCACGTTATTCGATCAACCACGCGAAGGAAAACCACTGAGGAGGAGGGAGCAGCCATGAAGTGGACGGACACCCAGGACATCGCAATGGCCCTCACGGACAAGCATGCCGATGTTGATCCGCAATATGTGCGGTTCACCGACTTGCATCGTTGGGTCACGGAGCTCGAGGGCTTCGACGACGACCCCGAGCGTTCGAACGAAAAGATCCTCGAAGCGATTCAGCTGGCCTGGATCGAAGATGCTCAGGAGTGACCGGCGCCCGCGCGATGGGGCCCGCCGGTCATGAATAAAAAGGCGATCCGCCGAGCGGATCGCCTTTTTGTTTGTGGGCTCGATCGAGCCCGGGGCTGCCTTTGCGCTTAACGTGCGACGAGCGCGCCATGCTCGATCCGCACGGGTTCTCCCTGTTGGAACGGCGGTGCCTGGTGATAAGTGAAATAGCGCGTACGTCCGTTCTGCATTCGCACGCGGACTTGGTACACGGTCGAGCTGCGCAGATGTTTTTCGACGGCGTTGCCGGCAAAACCGCCACCCACGGCCCCCAACGCGGTCATGCCCAAGCGGCCAGTTCCAGCGCCGAACTGGTTGCCGATCAAGCCGCCGGCAACGGCACCGCCGACCGCGCCGAGCCCCGTGCCGCGGCCCTCATGGCGCACGGCCGAAATCGATTCGACCGTTCCGCAGCTTGCGCACGGTGCAGCCGCGCGTTGCTGCGGCGGCGTGTAGGGCTGCTGGGTTTGCTGCGGCGCGTACGAAGGCTGCGGGTTGCCTTGCTGCTGGGCGTACTGTTGCGGCTGTCCGTAGGGCTGTTGAGCGTACTGCGGTTGTGGCTGTGGCTGTGGTTGCGGTGGCTGCGCATAGGCGCTCTCAGCCGGCGGCTGGGCGGCAGACGGGCTGGGGCTGACCGACGACTGAAGCGGTTGCGACGGCTGCCGCTGGCCGGCGTATCCGCTCGTCGCTTCGCCGGCCTGGGCACCCGGAGGCTGCGCGGCGGCCTGCTGTTGGCTACCGCCAACGGCGGCGGGCGCGGCGGTGTCCACGACGGGCTGATTGGCCACCTGGGCCACCTGGGCCGATTGGGTCTGAGCAGTCTCGCCGCCGGTGCCCGATGCTTTCGGGAACACGCCCGTGATCGCGGCGGTCGCGGCAAGACTTGCAATGATGATCGTCGCAGCCGCGGTAGCGATCAGCGGATGAAGGCGGCGTGGCGACGTGGTGGGTTGATTCATGGCGGACCTCGTCGAGACGATGTAGTGCTTGCTGTGCGCGCTGATTTAGACACAGACAGTTTCGGCGAAAGGTCCACGGCCGACGTTTCAATTTGTAACCGCTTGCACGAGGCGCCTTTTTCGCGAGCATAGGGCTGCTCCGCTGCGGCGGAGCGTCTTCTGCGGGGCGCAAAGGGTGCGACACCTTCAACGCCACGCCCGCCACACGCTGCGCGCCGCAGCTTTTACCGATGGTTACAAAGTCGAACGACGCGCGCCGCCGGGAGCGGCGCTCAATCCTCGCGGCGCAGGTGCGGGAAGAGAATGACGTCGCGAATGCTGGGGCTATCGGTGAGCAGCATCACGAGCCGGTCGATGCCGATGCCGCATCCGCCTGTGGGCGGCATGCCATATTCGAGTGCGCGGATGTAGTCGGCGTCGTAGTACATCGCCTCTTCGTCGCCCGCATCCTTTTGCTCGACTTGCTTGCGAAACCGTGCAGCCTGGTCCTCGGGATCGTTGAGCTCGGAAAAACCGTTCGCGATCTCGCGTCCGGTAATGAAGAGCTCGAAACGCTCCGTGATGCCGTCGACCGAATCCGATGCGCGCGCAAGCGGCGAGACTTCGACCGGGTAGTCGATGATGAACGTCGGCTCCCACAGCTGAGCTTCAGCCGTCTCTTCGAACAGCGCAAGCTGCAGGGCGCCGAGGCCTGCATTCAGGAACATTGGTTGCGTCGTGTCGACGCCAAGGCGCTTGAGCTCCGAGCGCACGAACGCCGCATCGCCCAGTTGCGTGTCCGTATAGTCGGGCGCGTACTTGCGGATGGCCTGGGTGATCGTCAATCGATGGAACGGCTTCGACAGATCGAGCTCACGACCTTGGTAAGTGATCGTCGCGGTGCCGAGCGCGTCGACGGCCGTCTGACGGATCAGGCGCTCGGTGAAGTCCATGAGCCACACGTAATCGGTGTAGGCCGCATAGAACTCCATCATCGTGAATTCGGGGTTGTGCCGCGGCGAGACCCCTTCGTTGCGGAAGTTGCGGTTGATCTCGAACACGCGCTCGAACCCGCCAACGACGAGCCGCTTCAGATAGAGCTCCGGCGCGATGCGCATGAACATCTGCATATCGAGCGCGTTGTGATGCGTAACGAACGGCTTGGCCGCCGCGCCGCCCGGAATCGGGTGCAGCATCGGCGTTTCGACTTCCATGAAATTCGCATCCGACATGAACTTGCGAATCGAGGAAATCGCCTTCGTGCGCGCGACGAAGGTCTGGCGTGCCTCGGGTGTCACGATCAGATCGACATAGCGCTGCCGATAGCGCGTTTCCTGATCGGCGAGGCCGTGGAACTTGTCGGGCAGTGGCCGCAGCGCCTTCGACAGCAGCCGCAATTCAGTGCATCGGACCGACAGCTCGCCCTTGTTCGTCCGGAAGAGCACACCGCGCGCCGCGACGATGTCGCCGAGATCCCATTTCTTGAATGCATCGTAGGTGTCGGCGCCGACATCGGCGGGTGTCACGAAGAACTGAATCTGACCCGAGCCGTCCTGGACCGTGGCGAAGCTCGCCTTGCCCATGACGCGTTTGAGCATCATGCGGCCGGCGACGGCCACTTGCAGCGCCGTGGCCTCGAGCGCGTCCTTGTCCGCATCGGCGTAATCGGCCTGCAGACTGCCCGCCTCGTGCGTCGGACGGAAGTCGTTCGGATAGGCTACGCCCGCCGCGCGCAGCGCATGCAGTTTCTCGCGACGCTCGGCGATGATCTTGTTTTCGTCGACGCTGGCGTCCTGGCTCGAAAGGGTCGGTTCGGTCATGATTCTCTACTGTGGGGGAGGGCGGCGCACGTCGCGCGGCCGCCCGGTGCCGGCTGTCGCGCGTCCGGCACGACACGATGAGGCGCTTACACGCCTTGTTTCAGGCTCGCGCTGATGAACGCATCGAGATCGCCGTCGAGCACACTTTTCGTATTGCTGATTTCGACATTGGTGCGCAGATCTTTGATACGGCTGTTGTCGAGCACGTAGGAACGGATCTGGTGACCCCAGCCTACGTCCGTCTTGCTCGATTCGAGCTTGTCCTGCTCCGCCTGGCGCTTGCGTATTTCCGCTTCGTACAGGCGCGATTTCAGCATCGCCATGGCTTCGGCGCGGTTGCGGTGTTGCGAGCGGTCGTTCTGGCACTGCACGACGATGCCCGATGGCAAGTGCGTGATACGCACGGCGGAATCGGTCTTGTTGATGTGCTGACCGCCCGCGCCCGACGCGCGGTAGGTATCGATCCGTAGATCGGCCGGATTGATGTCGACTTCGATCGAATCGTCGATTTCGGGGTAGACGAACACCGACGAGAACGACGTATGACGACCGCCTGACGAGTCGAACGGCGACTTGCGCACGAGGCGGTGCACGCCCGTTTCGGTGCGCAGGAAACCGTACGCGTATTCGCCTTCGACCTTGATCGTCGCGCTCTTGATGCCGGCGACATCGCCTTCCGATTCTTCGAGCACTTCGGCCTTGAAGCCCTTGCGTTCGCAGTAGCGCAAGTATTGACGCAGCAGCATCGACGCCCAATCGCACGCCTCGGTGCCGCCCGCGCCCGCTTGAATGTCGATGAACGCGTTGTTCGGATCGGCCGGATTCGCGAACATCCGGCGGAATTCCATGTCGGCGACGCGTTGCTCGATTTTCGCAGCGTCGCTTTCGACGCCGACGAGCGTGTCTTCATCGCCTTCTTCGCGCGCCATGTCGAAGAGATCCTTCGTGTCGCGCAGGTCGTTGTCGAGCGTGCTCAGTACGTCGACGACGCCTTCGAGCATCTTCTTTTCCCGGCCGAGGGCCTGGGCGTGCTTCGAATCGTTCCAGACGTTCGGGTCTTCGAGTTCCTTGTTGACTTCGATCAGCCGTACAGCCTTGGCGTCGTAGTCAAAGATACCCCCGTAGCTCGCCTGCGCGGCGGCGCAGGTCGGCGAGAGAGCTCTCGATGGCATTCAGGCGTTCCGCTTCCATGTCGATCTGCTTTTGCGTCGTCAAAAGGGGAAATTATAGCCGATCGGCGTCCACCGCTTCGCACCGTCTCGAGCGCATTTCGCCGTCGAAAGAATTACGGCTCGCTGCTCGGGACGAGCTGCAGCGTTTCACCAGAAACCCCACGCGGCGCGTCGGCGAACCGACGATCGCGGCGATGCGCACCGAACATCGTCAGCGTCACGCCGAGCCGAAACTGCCTCACGACGATCGTTTCATCGATCAGCGCGAACGCAAAGAACCCGAGCAGCGTGCCCGCGACGAGTGTCGGCGCGTGGCGAAACGCCTCCGGCATGAGCAGGCTCAGCCACAGAAAAATGTTCGGCGAAGTTTGCAACAGATGAATGTCGCGTGCGACGGCCGGCGCGATCGTCCGCGCACTCAGGCGCTCCTGGATGAGCATATACAGCGCGCTGCCGATACGGCTCGCTCCGAAGAGGAGGAACGGCAGCAGCAACGCCGCCCACGGATGCCAGCTGCTGGAATGCAGCGCGGCGGCGACGAGCGGCCCGCCCGAGCGAAGCGCTACGAGAAAGGCGAGGAAGACCATTGCGAGGGAACCGGTCCAACCCCAGTTCGTATTCAGCCGGCCTGCGGCAATCGGGCGAGCGTACCGCCAGCTCTGCGCGAAAAGCGAGGGCAGCGCGAGCGCGATGACCAGCACCACGAAGAACCGCTGCAGCGCGCGCACGTCGCCGACCACTTGATGATGCCCCACGAAGAGCGCGAGCAGGATGACCGGTAGCACGATCGAGAGCGCGAGCGTGTAGCGCGCGGCGAAAAAATAGTCGCCGCCGCGAGCCAGCGAGAACGTCGGCACGGAAAGCGCGGGCGGCACGATCAGCAACAACCCGACCAGATGAAGCCATTCGCTGCGAAAGCAGGTGAGCAAAATGCACGCGCCGGCCACACGCGCGGAACTCATGATCGCGAGCGCGACGTTCTCCGGACCGCCGCTCGCGCGCAGCGATTGCGGCTCGATTCGCAGCGCGAGAAAAAATGCATTCAGTGCGAGCAGTGCCACGATGGCGGCGCTGCTCCACGTGTGCGGCAAGGCCATGCCGAAGAACGAAAATACGAAACCGGCGAGCGCGGCAGCGAGCATCCATTGCAGCAGGTAGATCTCGACGTGTTCGCCAATATAGTTGAGTGTCGACGAACTGCGCGCCGTCATCGATTTCAGATCGTTCCACGAGAGCGGACGTGAATTCGGCAACCGGAAGTCGATGTAGTCTTCGGTCGGCAAGCCCGAAGCGATCAGCGCGAAGATCTCCACGACATACTTGTGCGCGACGACGAGCACGTTCTTGCCTTGCCGATCGAGCGGTGCAAGGACGTCCTCGTAGTAGGCCTTGCAACGACTGAACAAATCCATCCAATGCTCGCCTTGCGGCGGCGCTCCATCCGGGTGGTGAAAACAGAAATCGTAGAGCCCGTGTCCGATCGATTTTTTGATCAGCGTCTTGTTCTTGCCGGCGAAGATTCCGAAGTCGCGCTCGACCAGCATCTCGCTGTGCACGATGCGCGGTGTGCCGCCAGCGCCTTCGAGAATAATGGTGGCCGTTGCCTGGGCACGCTCGAGCGTCGATATGTGCACTTCATCGAACGTCAGGCCGAGGCGGCGAACGTAGCGCGCGGCCTGCTGCGCTTGCCGGCGGCCGAGCGAAGTCAATGGCGAATTCTTCGATCCTGCGAAGTAGTTCTGCTCGTTGGCGAGCGATTCCCCGTGGCGCACAAAATACAGCGTCATTGCAGTCATCTCCCTTTTCGCGACCGGCCAGCCGTGACAGGCTGTGACGACGATAGCCATCGCGAGTCGTACATCCGAGGCGCATGGCCCCATTTGCACGTAGGTGACGTTGCAGCGCAAAAAAGTTGCGACTTCCCGATGAGGAGTCGAATTCGATGGAGGAGGGCATCGGTCATCCCGATGCGAATGACGCAAGCAGTCGAGCCGCTAGCCGGCCTCGTCCGGGCCGACCGCATGTTCGACGAAAAGCTGCACGCGCGCGACACCGTTCCAACTATCGCAGGCGAGCCGATATGCGATATGCGCGCGCGCCGGAAGCGGCTCCGTGTGATTGAACCAGATCGCCTGGAATCGCTGACGCCCGCGCATCAGTTGCAGCTTCAGGTGCTTGTCCTTCACGAGCGCCTGCGACACCACATCGAAATCGCCCGAGAACGTCGGCGCCGGAAAACCCTGACCCCAGACGGCCGCGTCGAGCATTTCCACGATCTGCGGCGTGAAATAGGCGTCTTCGAGATCGCCATCGGTGAAAACGACGCGCGCCAGGACATCCTCGCTGAGCCATTCGCGTCCTACTTTTTCGAACGCTGCTGCAAAGCGCGGCACATCGGCCGCGGCGAGCGTGACGCCGGCCGCCATCGCATGTCCGCCGAACTTCGCAAGCAGGCCCGGCTCGCGTTTGGCCATCAAATCGAGCGCATCGCGCAGATGAAAGCCTTGGATCGAGCGGCCCGAACCTTTGGCGACGAGACCACGCTCGTCGGCGGGCGCGAATGTGAACGCCGGCCGGTGGAACTTCTCCTTGAGCCGGCTCGCGACGATGCCGATCACACCCTGGTGCCACGCCGGATTGAAGAGCGTGATCGTCGTCGTGCCCGATGGATCGACCCCGGCGAGATCGGCCAGCGCCTGCTCCTGCATGCCGGCTTCGATCTCCCGGCGCTCGCGGTTCATCGCGTCGAGCTGCTGGGCAAGCTCCCACGCGCGCCCGACATCGTCGGTGATGAGGCACTCGATGCCGAGCGACATATCGGAGAGCCGCCCGGCTGCGTTCAGGCGCGGCCCGAGTGCAAAGCCGAGGTCGAAGCCCGATGCATTGCGGGCTTCGCGTCCGGCGGCTCGGAAAAGCGCCGCCACGCCGGGCTGCATACGGCCGCGCCGGATACGCGCGAGACCCTGCGCGACGAGGACGCGATTGTTACCGTCGAGCTTGACGACATCGGCGACCGTGCCCAGTGCAACGAGATCGAGCAGCCCGTCGAGCCGCGGCTCGGTCACGCCGGGCGCGTCGAACGCCCCGCGTTCGCGCAACAGGGCCCGCAGCGCGAGCAGCACATAGAACATGACGCCGACGCCGGCGATACACTTGCTCGGGAACGTGCAGCCCGGCTGATTCGGATTGACGATGGCGCGCGCGTCCGGCAAGACGTCGCCGGGCAGGTGGTGATCGGTGATCAGCACCTCGATGCCACGGGCGCGGGCTGCGGCCACGCCGTCGACGCTCGCGATGCCGTTGTCCACGGTGATCAGCAGGTCGGGCGAGCGCGCGGCTGCCAGCTCGACGATCTCGGGCGTCAGCCCATAGCCGTATTCGAACCGATTGGGCACGAGATAGTCGATCGTCGCGCCGAACATGCGCAGACCGCGCACGGCCACCGCGCATGCCGTCGCGCCGTCGCAGTCGTAGTCGGCGACGACGAGCAGGCGCCGCTTGGCGGCAATCGCATCGGCGAGCAGCTCGGCCGCGTCGCTGGCGCCCTTCAGGGCGACCGGCGGGACGAGCCGGGTGAAGGTCGTTTCGATTTCTTCGGGTAGGCACACGCCTCGGGAAGCGTATAGACGCGCCAACACAGGGTGCAGGCCTCGGCTGATCAGCGCAGCAACGTCTGCGGGCGAGGGCGCGCGCGTCACGATTCGGGTCATGGCAAGTCGGAAAAGATCGGAAACGGTGATGTTGTCGCGCAGACCGTGCGCCGTGCGCGCGATGCCTGATATGAGCGGCGCGTCATTCGAACAGCGAAGCGAGCACGCGTCGACGCCAGAACCGGCGCAAATCGCCGCGCCCGGCGGCAAGCGTCACCGATGCCGTATCGCCGCACAGCGTCAAGACCAGTGAGCCGATGTCTCCGCCTTCCAGCGCCGCGAGCGCGGGCGCGAACCACGCCTGCTCGAGTTCGGTGAGCGCATGACTCCAGCCGGGCCAGTCCTGGGCGATGAAGGGCGTCGCGAACGCTTCGAGTTCGACCAGCGTGCCGCCGCCCGCCAGGCCGGCTGCCGCCGGACTGGCGGCGGCCGGCAGCCGTTCGTACGAGGAGGGCGGCGCGCTCGCCGCGACGCCGGCGGCCAGCGCGAGCCCGCGCGTGGCGGCGGCGTTGGAGAAGACTCGTGCGAACGGACTGCGCACGCTCTGGCGGGCACCTTGCGCGTGCAGCCAGAGCGAATTGATCGCGGGCAGGCCACGTGCCTCGCGTGCTTCGTTGATCGGATGTTCAAACCACGCCATCTGGACTTCGTTTTGAAGCTTCATCCAGGCACGCGAGCGTTGCCCCGTGCGGGCGTCGTGCGGCAGCCAGATTTCGACGCTGCGCCCGCTCGCGCGCAGCGGCGAGGCGCCGGCCAGCGAGCCGAGCGCCTCCCCGCTCAGATACCAGCGGTCGGGGCGCGGTGCCTCGATGCGCATTCCGAGCTCTTCGACGAGCGGCCTCGCGATGTCGAAAAGCGCGCAGGCCTCTTCGTCCTGGAGTTGAAGCGATGCCGGATCGAGCAATACCAGATGGTCGTGCGCTACGCGCAGATGGACGGGTTCGACACAGGCCCAGACCGCTTCGCCCGGGTCGGCACCATCCGCCTGCATCATATAGGGCGCGAGCGGCGCCTCGTCGGCGGCGCTCGATGCGGCAGCGTCGGCGAGCACGCCGAACTGGCGCGCCACCCAGCGCTCGTGCGGCAGGGTGCGCTGAAAGTCTTCGCCCGCCACGCGCTCGACGAGCGTGGCGCGTGCGAGCAGTTTGTCGAGGGCTGGCGCGCGCAGCGAATGCAGTTCGCTTGGCGCGTCGGCGGCCGTCGGCAACGCGAACGGCAAGAGCAGATGAAGACGGTTGGCGTGCATGATGGGGGGCATTGTATGGCAAACTGCGCCCTTGATCGGCAGTGCGCGCGCTGCGGCACGTCCATTGCGTCGCATGCGATGCCGATGCGCAACGGATTTAAGGACTCGCTTGAAACTCCCTTACGAATGGCAAATCGGCTGGCGCTACACGCGCGCCGGCAAACGTACGACGGGCAACGGTTTTATCTCGTTCATCGCGCTGGTGTCGATGTCGGGCATCGCGCTCGGGGTCGCCGCACTGATCGTCGTGCTCTCCGTCATGAACGGCTTTCAGAAGGAAGTGCGCGACCGGATGCTCTCGGTGCTCGCGCACGTGCAGATTTTTTCTCCGAACGGTGCGATGCCCGACTGGCAGTTGACGGCCCAGGAAGCACGCCGCAATCCGGAGGTGATCGGCGCCGCGCCTTATGTCGATGCGCAGGCGCTGCTCACGCGCGGCGACGCGGTGAGCGGCGTGGCCCTGCGCGGCGTCGAGCCTTCGCTCGAGCCCCAGGTATCGGACATCGGCAAGGAAATGAAAGCGGGACGCCTCACGGATCTCGCCCCCGGCCAGTTCAATATCGTGCTCGGCGCCGATCTGGCCGACGGGCTCGGTGTGACGGTCGGCGACAAGATCACGCTCGTCGCGCCGGAAGGATCGATCACGCCGGCCGGCATGTTGCCGCGGCTCAAGCAGTTCACCGTGGCGGGCGTGTTCCAGTCCGGGCATTACGAATACGACAGCACGCTCGCCCTCGTGAACATCCGGGATGCCGAGGCGCTGTTCCGGCTCACGGCGCCCACCGGTGTCAGGCTGCGCCTGAAGGACATGCAGCAGGCACCGCGTGTGGCGCACGAGCTCGCGCGCAGCTTGTCGGGCGAGTTGTACATTCGCGATTGGACGCAGCAGAACAAGACCTGGTTCTCGGCGGTCAAGATCGAGAAGCGCATGATGTTCATCATCCTGACGCTCATCATCGCGGTCGCGGCGTTCAATCTCGTATCGTCGCTCGTCATGACCGTCACGAACAAGCAGGCCGATATCGCAATATTGCGCACGCTCGGCGCGCAGCCGGGCTCGATCATGAAGATCTTCGTCGTGCAGGGCATGACGATCGGCTTCGCGGGTACGGCAACCGGTGTGGCGCTCGGTACGCTCATCGCCTGGAGCATCCCGTGGCTCGTGCCGATGATCGAGCATCTGCTCGGCGTGCAGTTTTTGCCTCCGTCCGTCTATTTCATCAGCGAGCTGCCGTCCGAGCTCGTACCCGCAGACGTCTTCCGGATCGGCGTGATTGCATTCGTGCTGTCATCGCTCGCTACGCTCTATCCGAGCTGGCGTGGCGCGAAGGTCCGGCCCGCGGAGGCGCTGCGCTATGAGTGAACTCATGATCGGTCGAGGCGCGGCGACAGGTCCGGCCGTTGTGGCGGAAAGCGTGCTCGAGGCAACCGGAATCTCGAAAACGTTCGTGCAAGGCGGCTTGAATGTCCCGGTGCTCACGGGCGCGAACCTATCGGTGCGGCGCGGAGAGAAGCTCGCAATCGTCGGCGCCTCGGGCTCCGGCAAGAGCACGCTGCTGCATGTGCTGGGCGGGCTCGACGAGCCGAGCGCCGGACACGTGTCGCTGCTCGGCAAGCCCTTCACGCAACTGGCGGAGCGCGAGCGCAACGACTTGCGCAATCGCGCCCTGGGCTTCGTCTATCAGTTCCATCATCTGTTGCCCGAATTCAGCGCGCTCGACAACGTCGCGATGCCGCTTCGCATTCGCCGGCTCACGAGCGCCGACGCGAGACGCGAAGCGATGCGCATGCTGGAACGCGTCGGGCTCGCGCATCGGGCACAACACCGGCCCGGCGAGCTGTCGGGCGGCGAGCGCCAGCGCGTGGCGATCGCGCGCGCGCTCGTCACCGAGCCGGCCTGCGTCCTGGCGGACGAGCCGACCGGCAACCTGGACGGCGGCACGGCCGATACGGTCTTCAACCTGATGCTCGAGCTCTCGGAGAAGCTCCAAACGAGCTTCGTCATCGTCACGCACGATCACGATCTCGCGGCGCGCTGCGATCGCACGCTGCGGCTGCGCGACGGCGTGCTGCACGAAGATCCAACGGTGCCGGTCTGAGCCGGGCCTCATCGATATCGCGGCCCGCCCGTCATGTGGATCGATACGCACTGTCATCTCGATGCAGCCGAATTCGACGCTGACCGCGAGGCGGTAGCGGGGGCGGCGCACGACGCGGGCGTCTCGCGGATCGTGATTCCGGCCGTGGCCGCAGGCAATTTTGAAACCGTACGGCGGCTGGCCCGGCAAATCGAGGGCGGTGCCTACGCGCTCGGCATTCATCCTCTGTTCACGCGAGAAGCGCGCGAGGACGATCTCGTCATTCTGCGGCGGGAGATCGAGACGAGCCTCGCCGATCCACGCTTCGTCGGCATCGGTGAAATCGGCCTCGATTACTTCGTGCCCGGGCTCGACGACGAGCGCCAGCGGTTTTTCTACGAAGCGCAACTGCGGCTCGCTCGCGCGTTCGATCTACCCGTCATTTGCCACGTGCGCAAATCGCAGGACCTCGTACTGAAAGGGCTGCGCCGCAGCGGCGTGAAATGCGGCATCGCGCATGCTTTCAACGGCAGCTTTCAGCAGGCGCACGCCTTCATCGAGCAAGGCATGCGTCTCGGATTCGGCGGCAACGTCACCTTCGAGCGGGCGCGTCAGATTCGCCGGCTCGCCACCGAGCTGCCGCTCGAAGCCATCGTCGTCGAAACCGACGCGCCCGATATCGCGCCCGCGTGGCGCTACAAAGGGCGCAATACGCCGGATCAGACCGCGCGCATCGGCGCGATCATCGCCGAGCTGCGCGGCCTCGACATCGACCGATTGGCCTTAGGCACGACGGCCAACGCTTACGCCGCATTGCCTCGACTCCAACCGCGCCACCCATAATCGCTCGTTCCAATGCGCCACGTTTTCGGCGCTTGCGAAAGGAGGGGCGGGATGCGGATGGTGCTCTGCGGGTTCGTGCTCGGCATCGCTACGTTGCAGCAGCGCGCGGATCTGCCCGGCGGGTTCGCATGGACTCTCGGCGCACTCGTGGGCCTGGCCGCGCTCGGATGGTTTCTCCTGGGGGCGATCCCTCGGCTGGCTGGCACGGGCGAAGATGAACCGACATGGTGCGCTCGCGCGGTGCGATGGAGCCGGCGCCATCCAGTGAGCCGCTGGGGCGCACTCGCATTGGCGGCCGCGCTGATAGGCCATGGCTACGCCGCGTTGCGCGCCGAGTGGCGTTTGCGCGAGGCTTTGCCGCCGCATTGGGAGGGGCGCGAGCTGATGCTGAGCGGCGCCATCCGCGGGCTGCCGGCGCATGAACCCGGCCTTGTGCGCTTCTTGTTTTCGGTCGACGTCGTCGATGTCCGCAGCAGGTTGGGCATCGACGATTTTCCGTCTCTCGTTCAGCTCAGTTGGTCGGAACGCGCCGGCGGCCAGGTGCCCGAACTCGTCCCCGGTGCGCGTTGGCGTTTGACCGTGCGCTTGAAGCGGCCGCATCGCAATGCGAACTTCAACGGTCGCGATGGCGAGGCCGCACTGTTCGCACGCGGGGTGCGCGCAACCGGTTATGTCGTCGAGCCGTCGACCGCGCGCCTGGAGCCCGGCCGTGCGGGCACTCTCGCGGCACGCGTCGACCGTTGGCGTTTCATGCTGGCCGCCCGCGTCGATACGGCCCTCGCCGGGGCGCCGCACCTTGGCATCGTCAAGGCGCTGGCGATCGGGGCGCAGGAGGCGATCGACGCGGCGGACCGCACGATATTGCGCCGCACCGGGACGAGCCACCTCGTCGCGATCTCCGGGCTGCATATCGGCTTCGTGGCCGGCGCGAGTGCCGCATTGGCCGCATGGCTCTGGCGCCGCTCATGCGGTTTCGGCGTGTGGCTCGCGCGTCGCGGCCGGCGCGAATGGCCGCTCATCGTGCCTGCGCCTGTTGCGGCTGCGCTGACCGGCACGCTGTGCGCAACCGGCTATGCCGCGCTTGCAGGGTTCAACGTGCCCGCGCAGCGGGCGTTGTGGATGCTCGTCGTCGTCAGCGCCGCCGCGGCGCTCGGACGCAATATCGCGTCGTCGCTCGTGCTGGCGTGGGCTGCGGTGCTCGTGCTCGCCGCCGATCCTTGGGCCGTGATCGCACCCGGCTTCTGGCTCTCGTTTGGCGCGGTCGCCGTCATCGCGCTGGCGATGCAGTTCCATTTGCGGCGCCCTGGCGATCGCGAGCTCGACACGCCCGAGATCGACGATCCGTTGCAGCCCGGCAGCGAGCGGCGCGCGTCATGGCGCGACCGATGGCGCATGGCTTCGCGACGACTGGGCGGAAGCCTGGTTGGCGCGGCGCGCGCGCAATACGCCGTGACGATCGGGCTCGCGCCGTTGACCGCGTTCTGGTTTTCGCAAATCTCGCTGGCGGGACCGCTCGCCAACGCGTTCGCCGTGCCTTGGGTGAGCCTCGTCGTCACGCCGGTCGTGCTCGTCGCCGTGGTGTTGCCCGCACCGCTCGACGCGGCCGCATTCGAGCTGGCCCACACGCTTCTCGCACCGCTCATGCGGCTCCTGGCCAGGCTGTCGGCGTATGAATGGGCCGAGTGGCGGCTCGCGCGGCCCTCGACATGGGCAATGGCGTCGGCCGCCGTGGGCGTTCTGTGGTGCTTGATGCCGCGGGGCTGGCCGATCCGGTTTGCCGCTCCCTTGGCGTGGCTGCCTCTGGCGCTGCCGCCGCCCGCGCCGGCGCCCGGCACGTTCAGGCTGACGGCCCTCGATGTCGGCCAAGGTGCGGCGATCCTCGTCGAAACGGCACGGCACGCGCTGCTTTTCGACGCCGGGCCGGGCCCCGAGTCGACGAGTGCCGGCGAGCGCATCGTCGTGCCATCTCTCGTCGCCAATGGTGTGCCCACGCTCGACGCGCTCGTGCTGAGCCACGGCGACGCCGATCACGCCGGGGGCGCGCCGGCAGTACTCGATGCGGTGCCCGTGCGCCAATTGCTCGGCGGCTTGCCGACGTCGAATCGCCTATGGGCGCTGGCGCAGGCGGCCGATGCGCAGGGCCGGCGCTGCGCTTCGGGGCAGCGCTGGCGATGGGACGGCGTCGAGTTTTCAGTCCTGTGGCCCGACGCAGGCCCCTTGCCGAGCAAATCGAACGCGCACTCCTGTGTATTGCGGATCGAGGCGCCGGGCTTCGTGGCGCTGTTGACCGGCGACATCGATGCGTCCATCGAAAAGACCTTGCGCCTGCGCGCCCAGCCAGCGCTGCGGGCCGATGTATTGCTCGTGGCCCACCACGGCAGCCGCACGTCGTCGACCGAACCTTTCCTCGATTCGGTAAGGCCGCGCATCGCGATATTTCAGGTAGGCTATCGCAACCGCTTCGGCCATCCGCATCCGAGTGTGTGGGCGCGCTTTGCGGGGCGCGGCATCGAGCTCGCGAGAACCGATCGCGACGGTGCGGTGCGCGTGGAGCTCGATGCCGGCGTGCCGACGCTCGAGCGCTATCGCGATACGCATCGACGATATTGGATGGATCGGATGGACAGCGGGCCTCGCGGCGCGGCGGGGTAGCGCCGGCATGACCAGGCACGAGCGGGCGGTGGCAGGCAACGGCGGCGGATAACGACGGAGGCAGCGGCGCTTGAAAGACATCATTCACTTTTCGCACGCGAACGGTTTTCCGGCACCGATCTACCGGACGATGTTTGCCGAGCTCTCCGACGACTACGAGATCCGCTACGTCGAGCGCATCGGGCACGATCCGCTTTTTCCGGTCACGAGCGACTGGCCGCATCTCGTCGACGAACTGCTCGCCGACATCGATCGGCGATACGAGGCACCGGTATGGCTCGTCGGCCATTCGCTGGGCGGCTATGTATCGCTGATGGCGGCGCTCAAGCGTCCGCATTGCGTGCGCGGTGTACTGATGCTCGATTCGCCCGTCGTCGCGGGCTGGCGTGCGAGCGTGCTGCGCGTGTCGCAATGGACGGGCCTCGACGAGCGGCTCTCGCCAGCGGCCGCCACGCGCAACCGCCGCACCCACTGGGCGAGCCGGGAGGAAGCCTGGCGTCATTTCCACGCGAAGCCTGCATTTGCACGCTGGGACGAGCGGGTCTTGTCCGACTATGTCGACTTCGGCATTCCGCAGACGGCCGTGGACGGTACGCGCGCGCTCGCGTTCGATCGGCAGATCGAGTACCTGATCTACAGGACACTGCCGCGCACGCTCGGTGCGCGTCTCGCGCACGGCTCGCCGGTGCCCGTCGGCTTCATTGCGGGCACGCATTCGAAGGAGGTGCGCCAAGTCGGCCTCGAAGCGACGCGTCGCGCAACGCGGGGGCGTCTCGAATGGATCGAGGGCACGCATCTTTTTCCCATGGAAAAGCCGATCGAGACGGCGCGCGCGGTGCAGCGGGTGCTGCGCTCGCTGCGTGAGGCTGGATAAGCACGCGGGGAGCGCCGCGCGCTCCTCGGCACGCTGAGCGCGCGAACCTTTACGGTATAATCCGTTTTTCCCGCGAGCATCCAGCGATGACTAAATATGTTTTCGTCACCGGCGGCGTAGTGTCGTCCCTTGGCAAGGGCATTGCCGCCGCCTCTCTCGCCGCGATCCTCGAGTCGCGCGGTCTCAAAGTCACCCTCCTCAAACTCGATCCCTACATCAACGTCGACCCGGGCACCATGAGTCCGTTTCAGCACGGCGAGGTGTTCGTGACCGAGGATGGCGCCGAGACCGATCTCGATCTCGGGCACTACGAGCGCTTCATCAGCACGAAGATGCGCCGGGCGAACAACTTCACGACGGGCCAGATCTACGAATCGGTGATCCGCAAGGAACGCCGTGGCGATTATCTCGGCAAGACCGTACAGGTCATTCCGCACATCACGAATGAAATTCAGGCGTTCATCGAGCGCGGCGCGGCGTCGGCCACCTGCGGCGAGCCCGACGTGGCCATCGTCGAAATCGGCGGCACGGTCGGCGATATCGAATCGCTGCCGTTTCTCGAAGCCGCGCGGCAGATGAGCCTGCGTCTCGGACGCAACAGTGCTTGCTTCGTGCATCTGACGCTCGTGCCTTACATCGCGACAGCCGGCGAATTGAAGACCAAGCCCACGCAGCACAGCGTGCAAAAGCTGCGCGAAATCGGCATCTTGCCGCACGTGCTGCTGTGCCGTGCGGATCGCCAGATTCCCGATGACGAATCGAAAAAGATTTCGTTGTTCTCGAACGTGCCCGAAGACGCGGTGATCTCGGTCTGGGATGTCGACAGCATCTACAAAATTCCGCAGATGCTGCACGATCAGGGGCTCGACACGATCATTTGCGACGAGCTCAAGCTCTCGCCCAAGCCCGCCGATCTCACGCTGTGGGCCGATATCGTCGAGAAGCTCGAGCACCCGCGTCACGAGGTGACGATCGGCATGGTCGGCAAGTACGTCGATCTGACCGAATCGTACAAATCGCTGATCGAGGCGCTGCGTCATGCATCGGTCCATACGTCGACGAAGGTCAACATCGAATACATCGATTCGGAGCAGATCGAGCAAGAAGGTGTCGCGAGCCTCGCGCATCTCGATGCCATTCTCGTTCCGGGCGGCTTTGGTCGCCGCGGCACCGAAGGCAAAATCGCGGCGATCCGTCACGCGCGTGAGGCCAAGGTGCCGTACCTGGGCATCTGCCTCGGCATGCAGCTCGCGGTCATCGAATTCGCGCGCGATGTCGTCGGCATGAAGGATGCGAACAGTACCGAGTTCGATCCGGCCACGCCGCATCGCGTCGTGGCGCTCATCACCGAGTGGTATGACCGCGAGGGTCGCGTCGAGAAGCGTAACGAGGGATCGGACTTGGGCGGTACGATGCGCCTCGGCTCGCAGCGTTGCCCCGTCAAGCCCGGCACGATGGCCGAAGCGATTTACGGCAAGGATGTCAACGAACGGCATCGCCATCGCTATGAAGTCAACAACCGCTATGTCCCTCAACTCGAGGCGGGCGGGCTCGTCATCAGCGCGCGTACGCCCAGCGAAGATCTGCCCGAGATGATGGAACTGCCGCGCGAAATGCACCCGTGGTTCGTCGGTGTGCAGTTCCACCCCGAATTCACGTCGACACCGCGTGACGGACATCCTCTGTTCAAGGCGTTCGTCGAAGCGGCCCGTGCGTGCCATCTCGCGCGACTCGGGGAGAAGGTATGAAGCTCGCCGGTTTCGAGATTGGCCTCGACAAGCCGTTTTTTCTGATTGCGGGAACCTGCGTCGTCGAATCGGAGCAGATGACGATCGATACGGCAGGCGCGCTCAAGGAAATCTGCGCTGGACTTGGCGTACCGTTCATCTACAAATCGTCGTATGACAAGGCCAACCGCAGTTCGGGCAAATCGTTTCGCGGGCTCGGAATGGACGAAGGCCTGCGCATCCTCGGCGAAGTAAAGCGGCAACTGAACGTGCCCGTGTTGACGGACGTGCATTCGATCGAGGAAATCGAGTCGGTCGCGTCCGTTGTCGACGTGCTGCAAACTCCGGCGTTTCTGTGCCGCCAGACCGATTTCATTCACGCCTGCGCGCGCTCGGGCAAGCCCGTCAATATCAAGAAAGGGCAGTTTCTCGCGCCGCACGACATGAAAAATGTGATCGAGAAGGCCCGTGACGCGGCGCGCGAGGCCGGGCTTTCGGAAGATCGCTTCATGGCCTGCGAGCGTGGCGTTTCGTTCGGCTACAACAACCTCGTTTCGGATATGCGCTCGCTCGCCATCATGCGCGAAACGGGAGCGCCCGTCGTATTCGATGCGACGCATTCGGTGCAACTGCCGGGCGGGCAGGGCACGAGCTCGGGCGGTCAGCGCGAATTCGTCCCGGTGCTCTCGCGCGCGGCGGTGGCCGTCGGCGTGGCCGGGCTTTTCATGGAGACTCACCCCGACCCGGCGTGCGCGCTATCCGATGGCCCCAATGCCGTGCCGCTCAAGCGGATGGCCGAGCTGCTGGAAACGCTCGTTGCGCTCGATCGCATCGTCAAGCGTGCGCCACTGCTCGAGAGCCACTTCGACTGACGAACTGACGCACACCCACGCTTCGCGGATGATTCGTGGCGCGGCGACGGCACGCAAAGTGACTCGCAAGCGCGGCGACTCCGGGATGCAGTGGGAAAAACAAGCAAAAACGAGATAGAAGAAGCGGAATTCAACTTCATTTCTAGAGGAAATCATGAGTGCAATCGTAGATATCATCGGCCGCGAGATTCTGGATTCGCGAGGCAACCCGACCGTCGAATGCGATGTGTTGCTCGAGTCGGGCACGATGGGCCGTGCGGCCGTGCCGTCGGGCGCGTCGACGGGTTCGCGCGAGGCCATCGAGCTGCGTGACGGCGAAACCGGCCGCTATAGCGGCAAGGGCGTGCTGAAGGCCGTCGAGCACATCAATACCGAGATTTCCGAAGCGATCATGGGTCTCGATGCGTCCGAGCAGGCGTTCCTGGACAAGACGCTGCTCGAGCTGGACGGCACCGATAACAAGTCGCGCTTGGGCGCGAATGCGATGCTGGCCGTTTCGATGGCGGTGGCCAAGGCTGCGGCCGAGGAAGCGGGCTTGCCGCTTTACCGTTATTTCGGCGGATCGGGCGCGATGCAACTGCCGGTGCCGATGATGAACATCGTCAACGGCGGCGCGCATGCGAACAATAGCCTCGATATCCAGGAATTCATGATCGTGCCGGTGAGCCAGCCGACGTTCCGCGAGGCACTGCGTTGCGGCGCGGAAGTGTTCCACGCGCTCAAGAAAATTCTTGCCGATCGCGGCATGAGCACAGCCGTTGGCGACGAAGGCGGTTTCGCCCCGAATTTCGGCAGCAACGACGAGTGCCTCTCGACGATTCTTCAGGCCATCGAGAAGGCCGGTTACCGCGCGGGCGAAGACGTGCTGCTGGCGCTCGATTGTGCGGCAAGCGAGTTCTATCACGACGGCAAGTACCAGCTTGCGGGCGAGGGCTTGCAGCTGTCGTCGGCCGAGTTCACGGACTATCTCGCCACGCTCGCCGACAAATTCCCGATCGTGTCGATCGAAGACGGCATGCACGAGGGCGATTGGGCGGGCTGGAAGCTGTTGACCGACCGCCTCGGCAAAAAGATTCAGCTGGTCGGCGACGATCTGTTCGTGACCAACACACGCATCTTGAAGGAAGGCATCGAAAAGGGCATCGCGAACTCGATCCTGATCAAGATCAACCAGATCGGCACGCTCACCGAGACGTTCGCCGCCATCGAAATGGCCAAGCGCGCCGGTTATACGGCCGTCATTTCTCATCGCTCGGGCGAAACGGAAGACTCGACGATCGCCGACATCGCAGTGGGCCTCAACGCCGGACAGATCAAGACCGGTTCGCTCTCGCGCAGCGATCGCATCTCGAAGTACAACCAACTGCTGCGTATCGAAGAGGATCTCGGCGATATCGCCAGCTACCCCGGCAAGTCGACGTTCTACAATCTGCGTTGATCCAGGGTTTTTCGTCAACGATCGTTTTGCTCGCCGCCTCGTGCCTAGCCGCGGGGCGGTTTTGAATTTACGGCGCTTTCTCGCATGCGGCTCGTCACTGTCGTTCTCGTCGTCCTGCTCGTGCTGATCCAGTATCCGCTCTGGTGGGGACATGGCGGCTGGTTGCGCGTGCACGAACTGCGCGAGGCGCTCGACGCGCAGGCGCATAAGAATGCCGATGCCAAGGTGCGCAATCAGCGCATCGAGGGAGAAGTGCAGGACCTGCAAGGCGGCACGGCCGCGGTCGAGGAGCGTGCCCGTTATGAAATGGGCATGGTCAAGGACGGCGAAGTATTCGTGCAGTTCGTCTCGCCGAATACGCCGGCAAGTGCGCTGGCGCCCGCCGCGGCGAGCAATACCTCGACGCGCGGCGAAGTCTCGGCCGCGCCCGTCAGCGTAGTGCCCAATCCGGTTTCGCGCGCGAAGTTGCGCGGCAAAGAAGAAAAATCAGCCAAGAAGCGCGCCGCCGAAAAGACCCGGCAGTAGCCGTCGTCAGCCGCCCGTTACCGCCGTTCGCAAAGCGTCATTCGCGCGCTACCACCACCAACCGGGATAGACGCCTGGGCTGTAGTACCCGAAGCCCCCACCGCCGACGTAGCCACCGTAGATCGTAGGCGCCGGATAGTAATACGGCGCGTAGTAGGGCGCATAGTAGCGAGCCCAGTTATCGGCTGCGATCGCGGCGTCCTGGTCTTTCAACACCTGTTTGTCGATCTCGTCGTAACGCTTCTTCTCCGCACTGGTGAGCGGACGGGCCGGCGATGCCGCGCCTGGAGCGTCCGGCGGCAGGCGGCTCAGGATGGGGCCGGGGGGCGGCTCGACGACGCAGGCGGCGAGCGTCGTGGCTGCGGCGAGCATGAGCGCGAGTCTCACCGGTACGGTGCGGCCGTTTTCGACTCGTTTCATCGATGGGCGTTGAATGTACGTTTTCATGATGGCCTCGCGAAGCCGCCTCTTGTGAATCCGTGTATCGGGTATCGGGTATCGGATGAACCCCTCTGCGGCTGCCAGTGAAGCTTCGACCGGGCGCGCCGTCTGAAAGTGCCGCGGCCCGTGGCCCGCCGTCAATGCCGCTGCGATGCGGCCGGCGTCACCCCGACGGCGACATCGTTGGCCGAAAAGAGCTGCACGACATCGACGGGGTCGAACTCGAAGCGCTGATTGCAGTATTCGCAATGGATCTCGATGTGACCGTGCTCGTCGATGACGCTGTCGACTTCCTCACGCCCGAGCATTTTGAGCATCGATCCCACCTTTTCGCGCGAGCAACTGCAGGCGAAGTGTGCCTGTGCCGGCGCGAAGTGCTGGACGTTCTCCTGCCAGAAAAGGCGCTTGAAAAGCGTCTGAGGTTCTTCCTTCAACAGCTCTTCTTGCGAGAGCGTCGAGCCGAGCACGCACACGCGTTCCCACGTATCGGCGTCATGCTCGCCCGCGTGCGGCACGATACCGCCGTCGCCGGGAAGTTTCTGCAGCAGCACCCCCACCGCCCGCTCGGTATTCGCGGCGAGCCACAGGCGCGTTTCGAGCTGTTCGGAGTGGCGCATATAGTGTTCGAGCACTTCGGCCATCGACTGGAGGGGGCCTGCCTCGCCATTCAACGGGACGATGCCCTGATAGGGCTCGTGCCCCGGGCGGCGGTCCTGCGGGTCGAGCGTGATGACACACCGTCCGTGCCCGCTGGCGTTGAGCAGATCCGCGAACGGTATCTGCGTGCGCTTGGCGGCTTCGGCTTCGAGCTCCGCGGAGAATTTCGCGGTGGCGCGCATGGCGAGCGACGAACTGCATTGGACGACGAGCATTTTCACCGGGCCGTCCCCGAAAATCTGCATGATCAGCGTGCCGTCGAATTTGAGATTCGCGGACAGCAGCGCGCACGCGGCCATCATCTCGCCGAGGATGTCGCGCACGGGAGCGGGGTATTGCCGGCGCGTCAGCACTTCCTGCCAGGTGTTGTGCAGCGAGACGATCTCGCCGCGCACCGGCGCGGTGCTGAACATGAATTTTTGCAAATGGTCTTCCACAGCCTGTTCCTTCGATCGTCGATATCGGCCGAGCCTGGTTCGCGCTGCATCAACCGATGCGCACGAGCTGTTCCTTGTAGAGCGCCCTGCGTTCGATATAGCCCTGGGCATTTTGCGCGAGGCGGCTCACCTCCTCGTCGGTGAGTTCCCGCACCACCTTGGCGGGCGCGCCGAGAATCAGCGTGCGTTCGGGAAACACCTTGCCTTCAGTGACGACGGCGCCCGCACCCACCAGACAATTGCGGCCGATCACCGCACCGTTCAGCACCACGGCCTGAATGCCGACGAGGGCGCCATCGCATACTGTGCAGCCGTGCAGCATTGCCTGATGCCCGACCGTCGCATTCGTGCCGATGACGAGCGGGTAGCCCGGATCGGTGTGAAGCACGGCGCCTTCCTGAATGTTGGTGCCGGCGCCGACTTGAATGGGCTCGTTATCGCCCCGTAGCGACGCGCCGAACCAGACGCTGGCATTTTCTTCGAGCGTCACGCGGCCGACGATGGTGGCCGTGTCGGCGACGAATACGCTTTCGTGAATGGTCGGGCCATGCTCGCCCAGTTTGTACATCGCCACAGTGAATGTCTCCCGTGCAAGGCCACGTGCCGCAGCCGTGGAGGGTGGCCGCGCACCGAGTAAAATGGCCGCCCTTGTCATGCGCTCTACGGCACGCGCGAGGCCGAATCGCGTATTGTAAACGGTCCCGCCTGTCACCGCGGGCGTTCGCTGCCGGCGCGCCGCAGCGGCCGTGCCGGGTTGCGTTTTATCGATGGGTCCCGACTCAGTCATGTCTGCAACAGATTCTTCCGAAAGCGACGCAATCGGGCGTGAAGACGATGTTCGTCATCTCGCGCTTTGCGTGCTGCTCGAATGCGAGCCGTCGGCAAAGGCCGCTCATGCTCAGGCGCTGCATCGGCGCTGGCTGGCGCGCGGGTTGCCCTGTGGGGCTCAGGCGAGCATCGCCGAGCCCGCCGGCCTGCCGGGCAGGCCACGCGCGCCACTGCTCGTCGAACCGCGCCTGCTAGCGCATCGCGGCATGCGCTCGCCGGAGGGCCGCGCAGTGCTCCTACATGCGCTTGCCCATATCGAATTCAACGCGATCAATCTCGCGCTCGATGCCGTCTGGCGTTTTGAAGCCATGCCCGAAGCGTTTTACGGCGACTGGCTACAAGTCGCCGCCGAAGAGGCGCATCATTTCACGTTGCTCGCTGCGCGGCTCGCTCGACTCGGGCACGCCTATGGCGAGTTCCCCGCGCACAACGGACTCTGGGACATGTGCGAGCGCACGCGGGCGGACGTACTCGCGCGCATGGCGCTGGTACCGCGCACGCTCGAGGCACGCGGGCTCGATGCGTCGCCGCCGATTCGCGCGCGGCTCGTGCAGGCGGGCGATCTCGATTCGGCAGCCATTCTCGATGTCATTTTGCGCGATGAAATTGGCCATGTTCGCATCGGGAATCATTGGTTTCGCTACCTGTGCGACGCCCGTGGGCTCGATCCGCATCCCACGTACGTCCGGCTGGCCGAGCAGTACCGCGCGCCGCGCTTGCGCGGGCCGTTCAACTTCGAGGCACGCCGCCAAGCCGGATTCGATGAATTCGAACTGTCGCGGCTGAACGGCGATGAGGGCGCGCCAAGCGACGCCTGATGCGCCCGACGAGGCGATCGTTCGAATCGATCCCGGCTACGTCCAATCCGCGGCGCGCAGACAAAGCGTTTCTCCCGATATAATCGAACGACCATTCGTTTTTCGGCGACGCTTCATGACTACTTCGCAATCCGACTTCCTGACCGTTCGCGGTGTGCGGCTGCACGTGCGCCGTTGGGGCCCGCCCGGCGCTCCAACGCTTTTCATGCTGCATGGCTGGATGGACGTTTCCGCGTCGTTCCAGTTCGTGGTGGATGCGCTGGGCGGCGATTGGCAGGTGATCGCGCCCGACGCGCGCGGTTTCGGTCTGTCGGATTGGCCCGTGGCGGAGCGCGGCGGCGGCCATTATTGGTTCCACGAGTACCTGGCCGACCTCGAAGCCTTGCTCGACCATTACGCGCCGACCGGACAAGTCAATCTCGTCGGACACAGCATGGGGGCAAACGTCGTGTGCCTGTACGCCGGCGTGCGGCCCGAGCGCGTGCGACGAGTCGTCGACCTCGAAGGGTTCGGGCTGGCGCCCGCAAAGGCTGCGCAGGCGCCGCACCGGCTCGCCGCCTGGCTCGACGACCTGCGCGCGCCTCCCACGCTCAAGACCTACGCGACGCTCGACGACGTCGCCGCGCGCTTGACGAAGAATAATCCGCGCCTTGCACCCGAGCGTGCGCGTTTTTTGGCCCGGCATTGGGCGAAACGCGGCGACGACGGGCGCTATGTGCTGCTGGCGGATCCGGCGCACAAGATGCATGGTCCGCTGCTTTACCGGCTCGACGAAATAATGGCGGTATGGGCGAAGGCCAGCGCGAAAGTCCTGCATGTCGAGGCCGTCCGATCGCCGACGCTTGCGATGCTGGCGGGCGCCATTCCGCTGGACGAGTTCAAGGCACGCTTCACGGCTTTTCGAGACTGGCGCGAAAAGATGATCGAAGACGCAGGACATATGGTTCATCACGATCAACCCGAGCAGGTGGCGGCGCTGATCGAGGCGTTTTGCGCCTGAGAGGGGCAAGCGCGTCCGGGCCGCGCTAGGGAAGCCCGAGCGGAACGCCGCATTGCAGTAAAATGCTCGGATACTCCCTCCGCTCGAAGCATGAACGCCGATCTGCATTGCCATTCCAACGTATCCGACGGGCTGCTCGCGCCCGCGGAGGTCGCGCGTCGTGCGCATGCGGGGGGCGTGACCGTCTGGTCGCTGACCGATCACGACGAACTCGGCGGGCAGAGCGAGGCTCGCGCCGCGGCCGAGGCGCTTGGCATCCGTTATTTGCCGGGGGTCGAAATTTCCGTGACGTGGGCCGCTCGCACGTTGCACGTCGTGGGGCTGGGCGTGGATCCGTCATGTCCGACGCTCGTCGAAGGGCTGCGTGCGACGCGCAACGGGCGTACCGCGAGGGCGCAGGCCATGGCCGCGGCACTCGAGGCAGTCGGCATTCCCGGTGCCTATGAAGGCGCGCTGCGGTTCGTGTCGAATCCCGACCTGATTTCACGCACGCATTTCGCGCGCTTCCTCGTCGAAAAAGGTTTTGCCCCGTCGACAGCCGACGTGTTCGATCGCTTTCTCGGCGAGGGTAAGCCGGGTTATGTTCCGCATCGTTGGGCGACCCTTGAAAACGCAGTCGGCTGGATTGGCGCGGCCGGCGGCATTGCGGTCATTGCCCATCCGGGGCGCTACCGCTATACGCCGCTCGAATTCGACGCGCTTTTCGGCGCCTTCGTCGATCTGGGCGGCCGCGCCATCGAGGTTGTCACGGGTAGTCACACGCCCGATCAGTACCGCAAATACGCCGATGTCGCGCGTCGTTTCGGATTCGAGGCGTCGCGCGGTTCGGATTTTCATGCGCCCGGCGAGGGTCGCGTGGAGCTCGGCGCGCTGCCGCCGCTGCCGCCCGATCTGACGCCAGTCTGGGACCGCCTGCTCTGATGCACGCGCGACGAGCGCAGTTTCCCGCGAGACCCGGCTGGGCGGCAGTGCGTCGCACGGCATCCGGTGCCTGCCATGCTCGCGCGTCGCGTCGCTGAACGCTCACTTCTTCCATGTCCCAATACTTCCGGATCCACCCCGATAACCCCCAGCCGCGCTTGATTGCGCAGGCGGTCCATATCGTGAAAGACGGCGGCGTGATAGCGCTGCCGACCGATTCGAGTTATGCACTCGCGTGCCGTCTCGACGATAAGGACGCCGTGACGCGTCTGCGCCGCATTCGCGGCCTCGATGAGCGGCAGCATTTGTCGTTGCTCGTGCGCGACCTGTCCGAGCTCGCGAATTTCGCGATGGTCGACAACGGGCAGTTTCGCTTGATCAAGTCGGTGACGCCGGGGCCTTACGTATTCATCCTGCAGGCGACGAAGGAAGTGCCCCGGCGGCTCTCTCATCCGTCGCGCAAGACGATCGGGCTGCGCGTGCCGGATCACGCCATCACGCTCGCGTTGCTCGAGGCGCTTGGGGAGCCGCTCATTGCCACGACGTTGATCCTGCCGCCGGACAGCGAACCTGTGAACGATCCCGAGGCGATCCGCATGCGGCTCGAAAAGCAGATCGATCTCGTGATCGACGGCGGCGCCTGCCCGCGCGAGCCATCGACCGTGGTCGATCTGACGGGCGATGAGCCGGTTCTCGTGCGTGCGGGGCGCGGTGCCCTCGAACCGTTCGGACTGAGTGCCATGGAGCAGTGAACGCAAGACGCTTGCCGCGCGAGACCGGCCCGCGACCAGTGCGGTACGGCCCCCTTGTTACAATAAGCCCGATATGGATGCTTCCCTGATACAAACGATAGCGGTCTATGCGTTGCCCGTGATCTTCGCGATTACGCTGCACGAGGCGGCGCACGGCTACGTGGCCAAGCTGCTTGGAGACAATACGGCCTACATGATGGGGCGGGTTTCGTTCAATCCGATGCGCCACATCGATCCGCTGGGCACGATCGCCATTCCGCTGCTGCTTTATTTCGCCACGGGCGGCGCGTTCATGTTCGGCTACGCGAAACCCGTTCCCGTCGCGTTCAGCAACCTGCGCAATCCGCGCTGGGGCAGCCTGTGGGTATCGCTCGCCGGTCCGGTCTGCAACTTTGCGCAGGCGCTGCTGTGGGGATTCATCGGCGTTGGCTTGTCGCTCTCGTCGGTCGACGAGCCGTTCTTCTCGCGCATGGCGGGCGCCGGCGTCAGCGTGAATCTCGTGCTGGGTATCATCAACCTGTTTCCGTTGCCGCCGCTCGACGGCGGGCGCGTAGTCATGGCGCTGTTGCCGCCGCGCCAGGCGATCGGCTTGGCGCGCCTCGAGCCGTATGGCTTTTTCGTCGTGATGGCGCTCGTGATCACGGGCGTGCTGACGAGGTTCTGGCTGCGGCCGCTCATGTCGCTCGGTTACGATGCCTTGACGGCCATCCTGACTCCCTTTGTCTCGCTCTTCAACTAAGACCATGTTTCCAGACCGCATTTTCTCCGGCATGCGACCCACCGGCTCGCTCCACCTCGGCCACTACCATGGCGTGCTGAAGAACTGGGTGCGCCTGCAGTCCGAATACCCGTGCTTTTTCTGCGTGGTCGACTGGCACGCGCTCACCACCCACTACGAGACGCCCGAGGTCATCGAAACCAACGTCTGGGAAGTACTGATCGACTGGCTCGCATCGGGAATCGATCCCGCGCAGGCGACGCTTTTCATCCAAAGCCGGGTCCCCGAGCATGCGGAGCTTTCGCTGCTGCTCGGCATGAGCGCGCCGCTCGGCTGGCTCGAACGTGTGCCGACCTATAAGGAGCAGATCGAGAAGCTGAAGGACAAGGACCTCTCGACATACGGTTTTCTCGGCTATCCCGTGTTGATGGCGGCGGACATTCTGCTTTATCGCGCCTCGCTCGTGCCGGTCGGCGAAGATCAGGTGCCGCACGTCGAGATGACGCGCGAGATCGCGCGGCGCTTCAATCATCTTTATGGGCGCGAGCCCGATTTCGAAGAAAAGGCGCTCGAGGCAGCCAAGAAGCTGGGCGGCAAACGCGCGAAGCTGTACCGCGAGTTGCGCAATGCCTATCAGCAAGAGGGCGACGACGAAGCACTCGAGCAGGCGCGTGCGCTGCTGCAGGAGTCGCAAAGCATTTCGATGAGCGATCGCGAGCGGCTTTTCGGCTACCTGGAAGGTGCGCGCAAGATCATCCTCGTCGAACCGCAGGTGCTGCTGACGAAGGCTTCGCGCATGCCGGGGCTCGATGGGCAGAAAATGTCGAAGTCCTATGGCAACACCATCGGCTTGCGCGAGGACGCCGATACGATCGCCAAGAAAGTCCGCACGATGCCGACGGATCCCGCGCGGGTGCGCCGGACCGATCCGGGCGACCCCGACAAATGCCCCGTCTGGCAACTGCATCAGGTCTATACCGACGAGGCCACCCACCAATGGGTGCAAAAGGGCTGCCGCTCGGCCGGTATCGGCTGTCTCGAATGCAAGCAACCCGTTATCGAGGGTATCTTGCGCGAGCAGCAGCCGATGCTCGAGCGGGCGCAAAAGTATATGGACGACCCGACGCTCTTGCGGGCCATCGTGGCCGACGGCTGCGACAAGGCGCGCAAGTTCGCCACCGAGACGATGCGCGACGTACGCGAGGCCATGGGCCTTTCGTACTCCTGATCGGTCAGCGTTCGCGATGCACGCGCAATGTGCCCGGGCGGGGTTGCGATGAGCGGCGAGCACGCGGCGGCGCCGGGCGCTTCCGCCTGGATCGTCCGGTGGTCGCATCTGCTTGCGCCGGATGCGACCGTGCTCGACGTTGCCGCGGGTAGCGGTCGTCATGCACGCTGGTTCGCCGCGCGCGGGCATCGCGTGATCGCCCTGGAACGCGACCCCGACGCGCTTGCGGCACTGGCGCAGATCGAGGGTGTCGAGCCCGTCGCAGCCGATCTCGAAGACGGCAGTCCGTGGCCGTTTCCCGATGCGGCACGGTTTGCGGCCGTCGTTGTCACGAATTACTTTCATCGCCCGCTGTTGCCGCGTCTTGTCGCATCGCTCGCGCCAGGCGGCTTTTTGTTGTACGAAACGTTCGCGCAGGGCAATGAAACGGTCGGGAAACCTTCGAACCCGGCGTTTCTGCTCGCGCCGGGCGAGCTGCTCGACGCCGTGCGCGGCACGTTACGGGTCATCGCGTTCGAAGACGGTTACACCGCATTACCGCGGCCTGCGTTCGTGCAGCGCCTGTGCGCGGTGCGCGAGGCCGAGAGCGTTCGGGATGCCGTGGGCGGGGCGGGCGCAACCCCGGGTCAGCCGCGTTACGATTTGAGCGGCTAATCCGCTACAATCGCGCTTTCGGAATGGAATTCATGGCGTTTCATGGCTAACGGCACATCCAGCAGCAACCGGGACGGCGTCCGGATTCGCGGCAGTATTCCCGCAATCGTCACGCCGATGCTCGACGAGGGCGGCCTCGATCTGGCGGCGTTTCGCAAGCTGATCGACTGGCATATCGAGGAAGGCACCAACGCGCTCGTCGTCGTGGGTACGAGCGGCGAATCGGCCACGTTGTCGGTCGAGGAGCACGTCCTCATGATCGAAACGGCCGTTACGCACGCGGCCGGCCGTATTCCGGTGATTGCCGGCGCCGGGGGCAATTCGACCTCCGAGGCGATCGAGCTGACCGAGCGGGCGAAAGCCGTGGGCGCCGACGCCACGCTGCAAGTCGTCCCTTACTACAACAAGCCGACGCAAGAGGGCATCTACCGCCATTTCGCGAAAATCGCGGAAGCGGTCGATTTGCCCGTCATTCTCTATAACGTGCCGGGCCGTACGGTGGCCGACATGTCGAACGAGACGATCCTGCGCCTCGCACAGGTGCCGGGCATCATCGGCGTGAAGGAGGCGACGGGCAACATCGATCGCGCGGCACATCTGATCAAGGCCGCGCCGTCGCATTTCGGCATCTATAGCGGCGACGACCCGACCGCGATCGCGCTCATGCTGCTCGGGGGCCACGGCAACATTTCCGTGACGGCGAATGTCGCGCCGCGCGCGATGAGCGAGCTGTGCAAAGCGGCGCTCGAGGCCGATGCGAAGACCGCCCGAGAAATTCATCTCCGTTTGCTGTCGTTGCACAAGACGCTTTTCATCGAATCGAATCCGATCCCGGTGAAATGGGCGCTCGAGGAGATGGGCCGGATACAAGGCGGCATCCGCCTGCCGCTGACGCGTCTCGACGAGCGCTGCCACGGTGCCGTGCGCGATGCGTTGCGCGAGGCGGGCGTGCTGCGATAAAGGCGGTACCGATGTCCGCGCGCGCACGCAACGGCGCGCCGGCTGCTGTCATTCACTAACCGAGATCGTTCTCGACTCGCGCTCCAGCATCGTTGCAGGCACGCGTTCGCATCACGAAGGGTTCCATGAAACGTTCTGTTTTTTTCATTCATGCCGCGCGTACGGCGGCGCTTGTGCTCGCGCTCGGATCGCTTGCCGGCTGCGACACCCTCAACGAATGGTTCTCGTCCGATAAAGTCGATTACAAGGCCACGCGTTCGGCCCCGTCGCTGACGGTCCCGAGCGATCTGACGGCGAGCACCGCGCCGACACAATACACGGCCCCGCCGTCGAACGCGGCACTCGGCGGCGCGCCCGAGCGCAATCGCACGACCGCGGGCAATGCGACGGAAGGGGTGCCGAGCGCGCAAGACCCCTATGGCATGCATATCGAGCGCGATGGCGACCGCCGCTGGCTCGTCGTCGACGGCCGCTCGCCCGACCAGCTTTGGCCGCAGTTGCAGGAATTCTGGCAGGACAATGGCTTCGCGCTGAAAACCAATGCGCCCGCAACGGGCATCATGATGACGGACTGGGCGGAAAACCGCGCCAACATACCGGACGATTGGTTTCGCCGCACGATTGGCCGGGTGATCGATTTCGCGTACTCGTCAGGCACGCGCGACAGATTCCGTACGCTCGTCGAACGCGGCCCGAACGGCGCGACCGATATTTCGATCACGCATAGCGCGCTCGAAGAAGTGCTGACCGGGCAGGACAAGGACTCGTCGCGCTGGGTGGAACGTCCGCGCAATCCGGTGCTGGAAGCCGTGTTTCTTTCGAAGCTGATGCAGAAGTTCGGACTGACCGACGCACAATCGAAGGAACTGCTCGCGAACGCGCGTCCCGGCACGGCGCCTGTCACGATCGATATGGCCGGTGCCCAGACGACGCTCGAGCTTCAGGAGTCTTTCGATCGGGCGTGGCTGCGCGTCGGGCTGGCGCTCGACAGGACGAATTTCACGGTCGATAACCGCGATCGCGCCAAGGGGCTCTATTACGTGCGCTACGCCGATTCGATGGCCGAGCTCAAGCGCGACGGCCTGTTCGGCAAGCTCTTCTATCGCAAACCGGTGGCATCCGCACCGGGGCAGTCGTTCCTCGTCAATGTCCGCCAAAAAGGCGAGGGCCAGACGCAGGTCGCAATCGTGGATGCAAACGGCCAAATCGATACCTCGCCCGAAGCGAAGAAGATTCTGTCGCTCCTGCATGCCGAACTGAACTGACGGGCCGTTCATGCGTTTTGCCAGTCTCGGCAGCGGAAGCGAAGGCAACGCGCTCGTCGTCGAAGCGACGAGCGGGACGACGGCGACGCGCGTATTACTGGATTGCGGATTCTCGGCGAAAGAACTCGAACGGCGGCTTGCGCGTCTCGAATGCGGCATCGAGCAGCTCGACGCCATTCTCGTCACGCACGAGCACAGCGACCACATTGGCAGCGCGCTGACGGTCGCTCGCAAATGGAGTGTCCCGCTTTATATGAGTTGGGGCACGGCACGCGCGGTGGGTGCGGACGTGGCGCCGGGCGTCGATCTCCACGTGTTATGGGGTGACGAGACGGCCGCTATCGGCGACTTGCAAGTATGCCCTTATACGGTTCCCCACGACGCGCGCGAGCCGCTGCAGTTCGTTTTCGGGGACGGCGCGCATCGATTGGGCGTGCTGACGGATGTCGGTACATCGACGCCGCATATCACAGCGATGCTCCATGACTGCGACGCGCTGGTGCTCGAATGCAATCACGATGTCGATATGCTGGCGACGAGCCGCTATCCGGCATCGCTGAAGGCGCGAATCGGCGGTAACCACGGGCATCTCAGCAACGACGCGGCAGCGGTCATTCTGGCGTCGCTGCGTCGCTCACGGCTCAAGCATATCGTTGCGGCGCATCTGAGCCAGCAAAACAATCAGCCAGAGCTTGCTCAGGCCGCGCTGGCGCGTGTGCTGGGCTCCGCTATACACGACGTGATGGTTGCATCGCAGGACGACGGTTTCGCGTGGCTGACGCTAGGCGGTGTCGAGTAAGGCCGATGTCGGTTCGCGGCAACGCAATTCGCAATTGGCGCAGACAAGAAAAAACCGGCTCGAAGCCGGTTTTTTCTTGCCTTGCAGCTTGACAGCTTACTGGCTTGCGCCCGAAGCCGGAGCGGCAGCCGACGCAGCAGCGTCCGAAGCAGCGGCAGCAGCACCCGAAGCCGCAGCAGCGTCGCTCGCAGCAGCACCAGCGCTCGAAGCAGCGTCCGAAGCGGCAGCAGCGGCGGGAGCCGAAGCAGCAGCAGCGTCGCTAGCCGGCGCAGCAGCTTGATCGCTGCTCTTGTTGCATGCGGCCAAAGCCATGGCAGCCAACAGGGATGCTACGAGGAGGGATTTCTTCATGATCACGTCCTTTTATGGTTAAAGGTAAGCAACAGCGCGAAATAATACCGGTAATGTGCTCCAACACCAACCTGGGCCGCTGGTGGGATGCACATCAGAGCGTGAATCTTCCCCACGGCTTGGGCGGAAATTATATGCACTTTCGTACGGACCGTCGACAAACCAGGGTCAATACGTTGCCTTTCTCATACAGAATTTCAGCTTTTTGAACAATAGGGACGATTACCTCAAGCGGATGCGCCGATCCGTACCCAGCCGGCAAGATACCACTCGTGCAACAGCGCTGTCATCGACGAATCGGCAGATAGTGTTACAAACCGTTTCCCCTCGAGGCGCCTCGCGTCGGCCAGCTCCAGCAGCCACTTTTTGCTCCGCGGCAGGCGGTCTTCCTCGCCGTTGAGAAAGTAGCTGTCCTTTCCGTACAGGAGCGTCGTCTTCCTGTCGAGCCGAACCCCATGGCGAAGCGCCTTTTTCACGAACGCCGCCTCGTTTGCCGGCCGCTCGGGCGCCTCGAAGACGACGTGAGCCTTCGGTTCGCCCAGATAGCTGCCAAGGAACGAGACGATATCGCGCTCGCTCCAGCGTATACCAGCAAGGATCGCGCCGACTTGCTCGATCAGCCCTTCCGGCAGCCGTGCGGGATGCTTGACGGCGTCTTGCCGGGGATCGCGATAACGGTCGTCCTCGCGCGCTTGCTGCGCCACGCTGCCGCGTTCGGCCAGGTGATAGAGAAATTGGCCGATCAGTTCGCGCGCCGAAGGCGAGCGAAAGCCGATCGAGCACGTCATGCATTCGCCGAGCGCCACGCCGTCGTGAGCGATGTGGGGCGGCAGATACAGCATGTCGCCCGGTTCCAGTACCCATTCTTGCTCGGGCTCGAAGCGCTGTAAGACTTTCAACGGCAATCCGTCTTTCAGGGAAAGATCTTTTTGAGCGGAAATTCGCCAGCGTCGCTTGCCCTGCACCTGCAGCAAAAACACGTCATAGGAATCGAAATGTGGGCCCACCCCGCCGCCGTCGGTGGCGTACGAGATCATGAGGTCGTCGAGCCGCGCGTCCGGAGCGAAGCGGAACCTGTCGAGCAAGGCGCGAGCGCGGTCATCGTGCAAATCGACGCCTTGCACGAGCAGCGTCCATTCGCGGCGCCGCACGCTCGGGATTTGCTCGGGTTCGAAGGGACCGTGTGCGAGGCGCCATGCGCTCCGAAAATGCGTAATGAGCCGTGCTTCCGCGTCGTCGCTTGCCGCCAGAGCGAAGAGCTCGTCGCGCGCGAGCGGGGGCGCGATGCCGGGCACGGCCTGACGGACGAGCAACGGTTTTTTCTGCCAATACCGACGCATGAATTCGGACGGCGTCAAATTCGCGAGCAACGGCGTCGGTAAGTCGGGTGGAGGGGGCAAAACGGCGGACGCGGCAGAAGTGGCGGATGGAGCTGAGGCCGGTGTGTGGTCAAGGGGCCGCTTGGGCATCGTATAATGAGACCGTATTTTGGAGATTCCGAATGAAAATCGCGAAGAACACTGTCGTCTCGGTCGCCTATAAGTTGTCGGACGCGCAAGGCAATCTGATCGAGGAAAGCGACGAGCCGATGATCTATCTGCACGGCGGGTATGATGGCACGTTCCCCAAGATCGAGGAAGAACTCGATGGGCAAGAGCCGGGCTACCAAACGCAGATTCAGCTCGAGCCGCAGGACGCGTTCGGCGAATATGACCCAGACCTCGTGAAAATCGAGCCACGCAACCGCTTTCCGGAACCGCTCGAAGTCGGTATGCAGTTCGAGGGTACGCCGGAAGACGGCGACGACGACATCGATACACTGATTTACACCGTGACGGACTTGGCCGAAGACAAGGTCGTACTCGATGGCAATCATCCTCTGGCGGGCATGGCGTTGCGCTTTGCACTGACGGTCAAGGAAGTTCGCGAGGCGACGGCCGACGAGATCGAACACGCTCATGTGCACGGTGCCGATGGCCTCGAAGTCCTCGACGAGGACGACGACGAAGACGAGCCGGGCTCAGCTCCCACCTTGCACTGAACCTGGGCCGCTGCGCGTTGGCGCCGCCGGCGCTTCGGGCGGCGGTATCTTCCTGTCGATACTGCCGCTCGCGCTGCCTGCCTGCGGCCACGCAGGCGGTTGCGGTAGTAGCGGCGGTTCGGAGGCAGGCGCTTCCGGGACGGCGGGCAGGGCGGCCGGAGGCGTCGGGAGAAGTTCCGAAGCGCCCGGCGCGACAGACGGGGAGGCGATGCGCGGCGGCATCGCAGGCATCTCCCGCATCTGTGCCGGAATACGGCGCACGGTGACCTGAAACGGCGGCGTCCTGTCGAAATTCACATCCACTCTGACCCATTGCCTCGTTCTCTCTCGCGGCGCAATCGCGATGCGCGTGACGTTCGTCATGCGCGATCCCTTGTCGTCAAAGAGCGGTTGGTCGATGGTAAAACCTCGAGACAGGGCAGCCGTGTCGTCGTGAATGACGACGACCGGCCCTCGGTACGTCTCGGCCGCTTTAACGAGAGAGCGTTTGAATTCGAGGTAGCCGTCGCGCTTGCGCGTGCGGCCCATGCGGAGCCACGAGAAGCGTTCCGCATGTTCGTAGCGCGCGAAGTCCGGGTCCGCCTCCACGAAAACGACGAGCGCGTGCGCATTGCGTCGACGGGCGTATTCGGCCGCGTGTTCCAACCAAAAGGCGGAGGCGATGGCGCGGTCGTCGTATTCCCCGTTGCGGCCACCGCCGCTCAGATAATGATTATTGCCGCCGACGACGTTCAGGCTCACGAATACGGTGTCGTCCAGCTGCCAGCGGACGTTTTCCCGATATGAATGAAACCGCGCGACGTCGCTTTCGCGTTTGAGGACAATCGGCGATTGGCCGAGCGAGACATTGTCCGCATAAATCGTTTGACGCAGGAAGTCGAGCCGCTCCGCCGCGTCGTAGCCGCCGCCATTTGCGCTGCCGCATTCCGCCCAGTCGTATTGCCCCGGCACGACGATGAGGGGCACGCGCGAGGTTGCCAGAATTTGCTGGCGCTGCGCATAGACGTTGTCGGTGCAGCGCTCGGAGGGCCCTTTCAGGTTGCCGTCGTAGACAACGAATGCAATGTCCTCCTCGACTCCGATTGCTTGAAGGAGTCGCTGCGTAGCCGCCTCGTCGGCACTTGCTCGCATCGTTCCCGCAATGACGGAGAAGGCGAAATGCGCTCTGGCCGCGAGAGCGGCCTCACCGTAAGCGAGCGCAAGCAGTGCGGCGAAACCGACCGCTACCGGGCGCAGCGCGGCGCGCGCAAGCCGGCCTTTCTCAGTGTCGGTCGTCTTGCGCCGCATTGGCCTGTTCATGCAGCTCGTAGAGGAGATCGAGCGCTGCGCGCGGGTTGAGCTCGTCGGGGTCGATGCCGCGCAGGCGACTGATGACCGGGTGCGGCGGTGCATCGTGTTCGTGCGCGGATTCGTCGGGTGCGTCTTCGACGAACGGTGCCGCCGCGAACAAATCGAGTTGCGGTGTTGCGTAACCGACCGATTGTTGCTCGAGATGCGCGAGGTGTTTGCGTGCGGCGCGTATGACGGCGGCCGGCACGCCCGCCAGTTGCGCGACCTGGAGCCCGTAGCTCTGGCTTGCGGGGCCTTCTTCGACGGCATGAAGAAAGACGATCCCATGCCCATGCTCGACGGCGGACAAGTGGACGTTCGCGGCTTGCGGGAATTCAGCCGGCAGTTGCGTGAGCTCGAAATAGTGTGTGGCGAAAAGCGTCTGACAACCGTTGTGCGCGAGCAGGTGCCGAGCGATGGCCCAAGCGAGTGCGAGGCCGTCGAACGTCGACGTACCGCGCCCGATTTCATCCATCAATACGAGGCTTGCCGGCGTTGCATCGTTGAGGATTGCTGCGGCCTCCGTCATCTCCACCATGAACGTGGAGCGGCCGCCGGCCAGATCGTCGGCGGCGCCGATGCGGGTGAAGATTCGATCGATCGGCCCGAAGGTGGCGCGGCGGGCCGGCACGTAACTGCCGACATAGGCGAGCAGCGCGATCAACGCCGTTTGCCGCATGAAGGTCGATTTGCCGCCCATATTGGGACCGGTGATCAACAGCAGTTTGCGCTCGGGGCTCAAGCAGCAGTCGTTTGCGACGAATTGTTCGACCTGCGCTTCGACGACCGGGTGCCGTCCCTGCTCGATATCGATGCCGATCTCCGTCGTGAACGTGGGTGCGACCCAGTCGAGGGCTTGCGCACGTTCCGCGAAGGCGGCCAGCAAGTCGAGTTCGGCAAGCGCCGACGCCACGCGCTGACATTCGCCGATGTACGGCAGCAACGCTTGCAGCACGGCGTCGTAGAGCGCTCGCTCGCGTGCAAGCGCGCGTTCCTGCGCCGATAGCGCCTTGTCTTCGAATGTCTTGAGCTCCGGAGTGATGTAACGCTCCGCATTCTTGAGCGTCTGACGCCGACGGTAGTCGTCGGGGACCTTGTCGGTTTGCCCTCGCGTCACCTCGATATAGAAACCGTGGACCTTGTTGTATTCGACGCGCAGATTGGCAATGCCGGTGCGCGCGCGCTCACGCGCCTCGAGGTCGATGAGGAATTGCCCGCAGTTTTCCGAGATATCGCGCAACTCGTCGAGTTCGGCGTCATAGCCACGTGCGATGACGCCGCCGTCGCGCACCATCGCAGCCGGCTCCTGGGCGATGGCGCGCTGGAGCAGTTCGCCGCATTCACGCGGCGGCTCGAGGGCGGCCGCGATGCGTTCGAGCGCAACCGCGCCGGCCGCGGCATGCGCCACCTGTTCGCGCAGCGCAGGCAGGGCAGCGAACGTATCGCGCAAGCTCGACAAGTCGCGCGGGCGCGCCGATAGCAATGCGAGGCGGCCTGTGATGCGTTCGATGTCGGCGATGTGCCGTAAGACCGCTCTGAGCGCATCGAGACTTGCATGGACAGGCGCGTCGAGGAGTGCGCCGATCGCGCCGTGCCGCTCGCGCGCCGACCCGGCGTCGCGCGGTGGGTGATGGAGCCAGTGACGCAGGAGGCGGCTGCCCATCGTCGTACAGCAAGTGTCGAGCAATGAGCACAGTGTCGGCGATTCGCCGCCGCGCAGCGTTTCGGTCAGCTCGAGATTGCGACGCGTCGCAGGGTCCAGCCCGATATATTCGGATTCATACTCGACTCTGAGACTGCGGACGTGTCGCAGTTGTTGCCCTTGTGTCGCCGAGGCATATAGCAGCAGCGCGCCGGCCGCTCCGCACGCGGCCGTCAGCGATTCAGCACTGAAGCCGTCGAGGCTCGCTACGTTCAGCTGATCGCAAAGCCGCTGTTTGCCCGATGCGATATCGAAATGCCATGTGGGCACGCGCGTGACGGTACCGGGCACGGTGGCCGGGAGCGGCGCTGCCGGCGTATCGGCGGCCAGGATTTCGGCCGGCCGGATGCGTTCGAGCGCGGCAGCGAGCTGGTCTGGCGCTACCTCGGCCAGCCTCAGTGCGCCGCTCGCGAGATTGAGCCAGGCGAGGCCGACGCCCGTTACGACGCCGCGTTTATTGTGCGCGGGGCTCATCGCGAGCAGATAGGCATCGCTCTTGTCTGCGAGCAGCGCTGCATCCGTCAGGGTGCCGGGGGTCACCACGCGCACGACCTTGCGCTCGACCGGGCCCTTCGACGCAGCCGGATCGCCGATCTGCTCGCAGATTGCGACGGACTCGCCGAGTTTGACGAGCTTCGCCAGGTATTGCTCGACCGCGTGATGCGGCACGCCGGCCATCTTGATCGGATTGCCGGCCGATGCACCGCGCTGCGTGAGTGTCAGATCGAGCAGGCGCGCCGCTTTTTCAGCGTCGTCGAAGAACAGCTCGTAAAAGTCGCCCATCCGATAGAAAACGAGCGTGCCGGGGTGTTCGGCCTTGATGCGCAGGTACTGCTGCATCATCGGCGTATGGTTGCTCGCGGCGCTCGCCCCAAGCGGTTGTTCTACCTCTGAAATTTCCTGCGTGTCCTTATTCATCAAGCCCTTCCGTCCGTTGAGGTGCACTTCGTATCGAATGCCCCCGTCTCACGACGTCTTACAAAATTACCGTGGTCAGCGTAGGTCTTCCGCCCAACGCTAACATCAACCTACGCCTCAGCGCGTTGTGCTGTAGCGGAAACCTGCGCCGAGGAATTCATGCGGTTCGATGCACGAGCAGCAAAGCAACTTTCCCCCCGGTCTCACTTGACCATCGAGGGCTGTCCAGGCCTCCGCCTGGAGGCAAGCGCGAAGCGAAGCAGACAACGGGCGATATGGTACAGCACGGCGAATTGCCGAATGTGTGCATGGGCGACGCCCTTATGCAGGCGTTCGAGCGCTTTCTCAGGGCGAGGGGCGCGGATTTCCACGATTGCAAGAGTCGACGCTACCGCTTTGTCTCGGATGAGTTTTTTTCAGTTCTTATGCCGTGCCCCTATTATCAGCCTGCGCAAGGCAAATCCCCGCGAGGTGAAACGATATGAGCAAGCGAAAAGTGAGTAGCCAAGTAGACGAAAACCCGACTTGGGGCAAAGCCGAGTTTGCTCGTGCGCGGCCGGCTGAGGAAGTGCTTCCAGAACTGTTCGGGAAGGAGGCAGCCGCCAAAATGGTCAAGCCACGCGGGCGGCCGAAGTCTGCGAACCCGAAGACACCGCTAAAACTGCGCATCGATCCTGATGTGGTCGATGCCTACAGAGCGCAAGGCGAGGGCTGGCAAACGCGCATGAATGACGCGTTACGTGACTATGCGAAGTCGCACGGTATGCTTTGACGTGCGAGAGGTAGTTGCGTAATGAATTGCATTTGGCAATCATGAAAGAGGATGGATGTGGGCGGCGGGCGAGTGTCGGCAGTCGGCCGAACGACCAACGATGAGGGGAAGGGCGGCCGCTCCTTGCGGGCTTCAGTGCGCGAGGACGCTGCGCCGGCGCATTAGTGCGCTGGCCGTATCGACGAAGGCCGCGAGCACGAGCATCGCGACGATCACCGTGCATGCTTGCGGCAGGTGGAACAGGGAGAGCTCGTAGTAGAGCATCTGGCCGAGACCGCCCGCGCCGACGAAGCCCAGAATCGCTGCCATGCGGATGTTGGTCTCCCATCGATAAAGCACATAGGCCAGGAACTGCGGCTGGACGCAGGGCAGCGTTCCGTAGACGAACGCCATCGCATGGGAGCTTCCCACTTCCGTCAGCGCACGCGCGGGCGCATCTGGCGCATTCTCCAGCGTTTCCGCGAAAAGGCGGCCCAGGACGCCAGCGGTATGCAGCGCCAGCGCGAGGGTACCGGCGAACGGCCCCAGTCCGGCGACGAGAACGGTCAAGGTCGCCCATACGAGTTCGGGGACGGCGCGCAGCAGATTCAACAGCAAACGCGATAGCGCGCGCAGACTCGTTCCGTACATGCCCGATGCCGGCAGCGCCAACGCAAAGCCGAATAACGCCGCACAGAGCGTCCCGATGGCGGAAACCGCAAGCGTTTCGAGCATGCTGAAAGCTGTCTTCGAGAGAAACGCTGGCGCTAGTTCAGGCGGGAAGAACGACAGCAGGAAATGCAGCATGTCGCGGGCGGCGGCCGCCGAAACGAGCTGGCCGATATCGAGCGAGAGATAGGCGAAGCTGCCCGACACCGCCGTGGCGACAGCGATTCCCATTAGCAGGCATTTCGTGCAGATGCGGACCGGTTTAGCTTCGCTCGCCATCGCTCAGTCCAACAGTTTGCGCAAGCCCGCGCTGAGTGCATCCGCGAGCAGCACGAGCAGCAAAAACGTCACGAGGATCGTCGCCGTTTCGCCGCCGTCGAGCATCTTCATCGCCTGATCCATCAATTGGCCGAGCCCGCCGGCCCCGACGAATCCCATGACCACCGATGCGCGGATTGCGCACTCCCAGCGATATACCGTGTAAGACACGAGTTCGCGCGCCGCATTGGGTAACAGCCCATAGGCCAGCGCCGACAGACGCGGGCTGCCGCTGCCGAGCAGCGCATGTGCGGGGCGCGCGTCGCTCGATTCGAGGATTTCCGTATAGACCTTGGCCAGCATGCCGCCATAGGTGATTGCGAGCGCCAGCACGCCGGCGGCGGCCCCGAGTCCCAGCACCCGTACGAACACCAGCGCCCAAACGAGCTCCGGTATGCCCCGTAGCAGCAGCACGATGGCGCGCACGCCGGCGCGCGTCACTGCGCGTGTTCGATAGCCGCGGCCGGGGCCGATCCGCGAAATCGACAAGTTGCGCGCCATGGCCGCAGCCAGCGGTGCGGCGAGTACAAACGCGAGCGCGATTCCGGCCGTGGCGATGGCCAACGTTTCGACCGTGGCCTTGGCGACCAAGCCCAGAAACTCCGCCGAAGCGTCCGGCGGAAGGAAGTGGCGAAGAAAACGTCCTGCGACCTTCAGATTGCCGGCCTCGAACAGGGCCGCCGGATGAAATTGCGACAGCCTCAAGAGCGGCCACAGCACGATCAGCGCTAGCACCAGGGTGGACGCGCGACGCAGCGCGAGAGGATCGCGGGGATGCGCGATCATTGGCAGGCCGTCCGTGGTGAGGGACCGCGCGTCGTGCGGATCGATAGCGTGTCGTTGCCTTGTACCGGCGGAGCGTCGCCTTCGGACGCATAAAGTTCTCTCAGCAATCCATCGCTCACGCGGGCGACGGGCAAGTCGAAGGCGATTTCGCCCGACCTCAGGCCGACGATGCGCGGAAACCAGCGCAGCGCGAGATCGACCGCATGCAGGCTGGCTACCAGTGCTGCGCCATCCGCGTCGGCCTGCTTGCACAGTTCGCCGAGAGCAAGGTTGGACAACGTGGGATCCATGGCCGATACGGGCTCGTCCGCCAGGATCAAATCGGGACGCTGGTACAACACGCGCGCGATGCCGACGCGCTGCAACTGACCGCCGGACAATCGATCGCAACGATCGAACAGGCGATCGGCAAGCTCGAGCCTCGCGAGCTCATCGCCGGCCCCCGTCGTATCGAGCGGATAGACCAGAGAGAGCAAAGACTTCCATCCGGGCCAAGCCCCGAGGCGGCCCGCGAGAACGGCGGTGACGACGCGTTGGCGCGGCGGCAGGGGGGGCGCCTGGTGCACCATGCCGATGCGCGATCGCAATCGCCGCAGGCGTGCCGCCGACAGCTCCCACGGGCTGAGCCCGAGGACCTCGATACGACCCTCGCTGGGCCGCAGCGAGGTGGCGAGCAAGCGCAGCATCGAAGTCTTTCCCGCACCCGATGGACCGATGAGCGCAATGCGCTCGCCGCGCTTAGCGGACATCGTGATCTGCCTGAGCGCCCGGTGCCCATTGGGGTAGCCGAGGCCGACCGCGTCGAGCTGGAAGCTCACTTGATGAGGCCCGCGGTGCGAGCCGCGGCTTCGATGCCGGCATAGTTTTCCGGCTTGGTCGGAATGAACTTGACGGTCCGTTGCAACGCCATGATGGCCCGTTGCTCGGGATCGTGCGGATCCAGGCGGAGGAAAGCTTCGGTCAAAGTCTTGCGCAAGGCCGGATCGAGCCCGCCGCGCACGGTCCAGTTGTAATCGTAGTAGGGCGGTGTCACGGCGAATACTCTGACCTTCGTCGGATCCACCTTGTGCTGCTCGACCAGCTTGTCCCACACGGATGCGTTGAGCACGCCCGCGTCAGCCCGGCCGGACTCGACGAAAGCGGCGGTTGCGTCGTGCGCGCCCGAAAACGCCACCGTCTTGAAGTCCTTGTCGGGATCGATGCCCGCTTGCAGCAGGAAATAACGCGGCATCAAATGGCCGGATGTCGATGACGGCGCGCCGAAGACGAACGTGTGGCCCTTCAGGTCCGCTAACGATTTGATGCCAGGGACAGCCGTAATGAACTTACTGGTGAACGTCGCATCTTCCTGCCGTTGTACGATGGGCACGGTTGCGCCATTCGTGCGGATCTTGCTTTGTACGTAGGTAAAGCCGCCCAACCAGGCGAGGTCGATTTTTCCGGTCGCCAGCGACTCGACTACCGCCGCATAGTCCGTGACCGGCACGAACTCGACCTTCATTCCCGTTTTCTTCTCGAGGTATTTCCCGAGTGGCGCGAACTTGCGCTGTAGTTCGGTCGGCGATTCGTCGGGGATGGCCGACACCCTCAGCACATGCTGCTGTGCCCTGGCGGGCGTGAGAAAAACAAGCCCAAAGAGGGCGATTGCGACAATGCGTTTGAGGATGGGCCAGAGGGCGATGAAGGGCATGATGCGCCGAAATCCAATGAGGGTTGAGTGAACGGTTGATGCGAAACCGGCTTATGCCACGGCGACCCGGGCGGGACCTGGGATCATCTCGCCGATCACGGCCGCGTCTTCGAATCCTTCGCTGCGGAAAATATCGAGAATCGCGTCCGCGGTGCTCGGTGCGCAGGACACGAGCAGACCACCGCTCGTTTGAGGATCGGTCAGGAGCGCTTGCAGGCTGGGCGTGATCGACGAGGCCAAGTCCACCGCATCGCCATAGCTCGCCCAATTGCGCGCCGACGCTCCGGTCACCATGCCGGCACTCGCGAGTTCGAGCACGCCGGGCAGCAACGGAATGCGATCCATGTTCAAGCTCGCGCCCAGACCCGCGCCGCGGCAAAGTTCCAACAAATGGCCGAGCAGACCAAAGCCGGTGACGTCGGTCAGCGCATGGACGTCCATCACATCGGCGAGCCGCCGTCCCGGAGTATTGAGCTGCGTGGTGCACGCGATCAGCGCCCGATAGCCGGCCTCATCGAGTTTGTCTTTCTTGACCGCCGCGGATAGTACGCCCACGCCAAGCGGTTTGCCCAGGATCAGCTTGTCCCCAGGCTGGGCGGCGTCGTTTTTCTTGACTCGATCGGGATGCACGAGCCCCAGCACCACGAGCCCATAAATCGGTTCGACGGAGTCGATCGTATGGCCGCCGGCGACAGGAATGCCGGCTTGCGCGCAGACCGATTCCCCGCCCTCCAGGATTTTGGCGATGACTTCGGTCGGCAGCTTGTCGATGGGCATACCCACCAGTGCGAGCGCCATGATGGGCGTTCCACCCATTGCATAGACATCGGAGATGGCGTTGGTGGCGGCGATACGCCCGAAGTCGTATGGATCGTCGACCACCGGCATGAAGAAGTCCGTAGTGGCGATCAGCGCCTGGCTTTCGTTGAGCTTGTAGACAGCGGCGTCATCGCTGGTTTCCTTGCCGACGAGGAGTGCTGCCGGAGCGGGCAGCCGCATCGAATTCTTCAGAATTTCGGACAGCACGCCCGGGGCAATTTTGCATCCGCATCCGCCGCCGTGGGAGAGCGATGTGAGTTTGATCGTTGCGTTGGCTGGCTGATTCACGAGAGGTCTCCGGTTATGTCGGGCGCAGGGCGTCGGCCACAAGTTTAATCACTTCGGCGCGCTCCCGCGCAGGCGCGAAAAGCGGCGCGCGTTGCGCGCACTGTTGGCGCAGGCGCGTCAGAAAGCCGATGTCCTGGCTTGCGCGCTGGAGTAGTTCCGCCAGCTGCACGGCGTCGCCGGGCGGGAAATAGCCTTCGTAATCGCGGCCCAGCATCCCGATATTGCCCGGGATGCGGCTCGCCAACACGGGTACGCCGCTCGTGATCGCTTCGACAATGACGTTGGCGCCGCCTTCCATGACGCTAGAAATCACCAGCGCTTGCGCGCCGGCGATGCGTCGCCGCGTCTCGGCATGCGGCAGATTCGCCAGCCACGAATAGCGCTCGCCGAGCGGCCATGTTTGCGCTTGCAGCGCCTGGACTGCGCGCAGATATTCATCGTCGAGCGCACCGCCGACATGAGTCATGCGTATGCGCGAATCGTCGGGAAGAAGGGCGAGAGACCGCATGGCGGTCAGCGGATCCTTTTCCGGCCGCATATGGCCGACGAGTACGACGTCGAAGTATTCGGAATCCACGGCGTGAGAATGGCACGCGATTGCGGATTGATAGATCACACGGCACTTCCCGCGATGAGCGGCGGACAGCTCGAACGGGCCTTCGTCTTGCAGCACCACGAGATACGTCGCGAGCTCGAGGGAACGCTGCGCGGCAGGATCGCTGCGGATGTCCCGGTAAAGGTCCGTTCCCGTGAGTACCACGATCAACGGGCGTTTCGGGCAGGCATCGGCGAATCGCGCGACGGCGTCGGCCGAGCGCCGTGCATGCAGCGCGATCAGGCATGCGGGCGCCAGGTCGCCCGCAGTGGGCCCCGCCCATTCGCTCGCCAGCGTGACATCGTAGCCGGCGCGCAGAAACCGGGACCAGCGATGAGCGGTTTGCCAATTGCCGTTGTTGGCTTTGCGCAGCGCCGGGCTGATAATCGCAACGGTTGGCTTCGGAGGACGCATGACACTCGGCTCTGAGGGAATAGCGGCAAGACACATCGGTAAGGTCGAGCTGGCCGCGGCATTCGCCGATGCGCACCGGCGAACCTGGGACGTCCTTCGGGAACTGTCGCCGTCCCAATGGCAGGTCCGCTACGACCGCGGCATCAACCCGCCCTTGTGGGAGTATGCACACATCGCGTGGTTTACGGAGCATTGGGTGCTCAGGGCGCCGCGCCCGGACCCGGATGGCCGCCTGAGCGCGACTTTGCCTTCCACGATGGAGCAGGCGGATGGCCTTTTCGATTCGATGCGCGTGGCACATCAGGATCGCTGGCATCTGGCGTTACCGTCGCATGCCGAAATACGCCAGTATGTCGCTGATGTGCTGGAGCAGGTCCTTGCCGCGCTGCACGCGGCGGAGGAAACGGATCGAGATCTCTATTTTTTCAGGCTTGCATTGTTCCACGAGGACATGCACGCGGAAGCGCTGACTTACATGCGCCAGACGCTCGACTACCCGCCGCACGCGCCGCTCGTCCTGCCTGCGGTACGCTCTAACGCGGGGGCCGCAGCGGCGGGTGGGGAAACGTTCGCGATGGGGTCGCAGCCCGGGCAAGGATTCGTCTTCGACAACGAAAAGTGGGCGCATCCGGTCGATGTCCCCCCGTTCCGAATCGATCGAACGTGTGTCAGCAATGGGGCCTTCGCGCAATTCGTGGACAGTGGCGGATACCTCGACCCGCAATGGTGGTCCGCATCCGGGACCGCGTGGCTGCGGCAAAGCGGCCTCGCTCATCCAGCGCGCTGGCGTTCGGCCGGCGAAGCAGCCGTGGCTGGCCGCTCCGGCCAATGGGAATGGCGCTGGTTCGGCGAATGGGTGCCGCTGCCGCTCGAGTTGCCCGTATGCCATGTCAATGCCTTCGAGGCCGAAGCGTATTGCCGCTGGGCGGGCAAGCGTTTGCCGACGGAGGCGGAATGGGAATACGCGGCCACGCGTGAGCTCATCGACTGGGGCGGTTCGGTGTGGGAGTGGACATCCGATTCGTTTTTGCCGTACGCGGAGTTTTCCGCCGATCCCTACCAGGAATACTCGGTGCCGTGGTTCGGTAGCCACCGGTCGGTTCGCGGAGGCTCGTTCGTGACCCGCGAACGCATGCAGCACCCTCGGTATCGCAACTTCTATTTGCCGCATAGAAACGACATCTTCGCCGGATTTCGCTGCTGCGCGTGACCCGTTTGACCGGCGGCGGGCATTGCGGCTCATTCGTCGATCATCGCCGCGATGTCCAGATGCCGCGCGGTGGCATCGCCGTGCCGCTTTACGAGCCAGATCATGGCGCAGACGAACGCGCCGAACGCGACGATGATCCATTGCACCGGCATCTTCGCCGCGAGCAGCAGGGCATACGCGCCGAGCATCAACAGCACTGCAATGTTCTGATTGAAGTTCTGTACGGCGATCGAATGGCCGGCCGTCACGAGCGTCGCGCCGCGATGCTGCAAAAGGGCGTTCATCGGCACCACGAAAAAGCCGGCCAGGCCGCCGAGGCCGATCATCAGCGGATAGGCGAGCAGAACGTAAAGCGGCACGAAAGCGCTGCCCAAATGAGCGCCTGCGGAAGCGGGGAAAAGCCCTTTACCGTAGAACGCCATCGCTGCCGTCACGAGGCCGGCCCACACGCCGACCGGCAGCACGCGTAGCGAACGCGCGAGAGGTACCCATGCTGCGGCGGCCGCGGCGCCCAGAGCGATGCCGATGCCCGTTGCACCCTGCATCAGTGCGGCTTTCGAGAGCGTCAGGCCGAGATTGACGGCGGCCCACTTGAGCACGAGCAACTGGAGCGTGACCGCGCCGCCCCACATCAGCGTCGTCACTGCCAGCGGGATCTGGGCCAGCTTGTCCACCCATAGCGTGTTGAAGCATTGGAGGAAGTCGGTGAGCAGCCGGCCGGGCTCGCGCAGGCGGTTCGGATACCGGGCGCCCGTATCGGGAATCCCGATGTTGATGAGCGCGGCCAGCCCGTACACCGACATGACGGCGAACATGGCGAACTGTGGCGCATGTGGTATCAACGGCAAGTGCATGCCCGCGATAGCGTGCTCGACATAGGCGCTGACGAGCGCGCCGCCCAGCGCGGTGCCGGCAATGGTCGAGAGCACGGTTGCGGATTCGAGCCAGGCATTGGCCGCAACGAGCCGCTCGGCCGGCAGCAGCTCGGTGAGGATGCCGTACTTGGCGGGCGAGTAGGCCGCCGCGCCGAAACCGACCACGCCGTAGGCGACGATCGGATGCACGCCGGCGATCATCATTGCACAGCCGATGGCCTTGGCCGCATTGGCCGTGAACATGACATGGCGCTTTTGCAGGGCATCGGCGAATGCGCCGACGAACGGGGCAAGCAGCACGTAGGACGCCGTGAAGAAGATCTGCAGCAAAGGCGTGACCCAATTCGCGGCACGCATGGCGAACAGCAGTGCGATCGCTGCGATGAGCAGCGCGTTATCGGCAACCGACGAGACGAACTGAGCGGCAATGATCGTGTAAAAGCCTTTCTTCATGGGCAGCAACGGCGACGATGGCACGCGGATGGAGGACAAAAAAGCAAAGGGCGGCCGCAGCCGCCCCCGTTACATGACCTGACGTTGGCCTGACCGCTCCGCGCACGCGGACCGGCGCCCTCGGTCGCCGTCAGTCTTGCTGTGCTCGCCGGCTATACGGCGAGAGAATGGGCACCATTTGAGCGTAGATCTTCGGGTTGCCTGCGACGATCTCGCCGACATGGAGGAACTCCGAATCGCCCGTGTAATTGCCGACGAGCCCGCCCGCCTCCGTGATGAGCAGGCTGCCTGCTGCCATGTCCCAGGCGCTGATGCCTTGCTCGAAAAAGCCGTCCAGCCGACCCGCTGCGACGTTCGCGAGATCGAGCGCCGCCGCGCCCGGCCGGCGCAGCCCCGTGCACGAGCGCGTCATTTCCGCGAACAGGCGGCAGTAGGCTTCGAGCCGATCGTTCTCGCGAAACGGGAACCCCGTACCGATCAACGCATCGGCGAGCCGGTCGCGGCGGCCGACGCGAATGCGCCGGTCGTTCAGATAGGCGCCGCGGCCGCGCGAGGCGGTGTAAAGATCGTTGCGAGTGGGGTCGTACACACACGCCTGGGTAACGATGCCCTTGTGGGCCAACGCGATCGATACACAGTAGTAGGGCAGCCCGTGAATGAAATTCGTCGTGCCGTCGAGCGGATCGATGATCCATTGGAAATCGGATTCGTTTTCCGAGCGGCCCGATTCCTCGGCGAGGATCGCGTGATCGGGGTAGGCGGTCTTCAGCGTATCGATGATCGCTGCTTCCGCCGCCTTGTCGACCTCCGTGACGAAATCGTTGTGCTGTTTTTTGCTGACCTGGATGAGGTCGAGATCGAGCGATGCCCGGTTGATGATCTGCCCGGCGCGGCGAGCGGCCTTGACAGCGATATTGAGCATAGGATGCATGAACAGATTCCTTTTTCCGCGAGGCGCCGACGCCGCCGCGATGGGGCCAAAACCGCCCGGAATGCGCGCCGGGCGCGGATTCCGTCGACGAAGACGAATTGAAGAAGAGCGGAGCGCACGCGGCCGATCGCACTATGTTCGGCCCGCCGCGCGCGAATGGACGTGATTTTACCAGGAAGCGACCGCGGCGCGGCGCTCCGGCGAGGACAGCGAACGCGTGCACGGCCGTCTTGGGACATTCGCCGCGGCCCTGGTCGTCACATGGCGATACCATAAGCGCATCTGTCGGCCGGGCGCGATGCCGCGTGTGCCGCTCGTCTCACTGGGAATCGATCGACTCATCTTGAACTCATCCAATCATCGTTCGTTGCAGACGCCGGACATAGACCCCGCCACGGCGGGGCCGCACGGCGGCTTTACCTCTACCCTCTTCGTGCTCGTCGAGCCGAGCCATCCCGGTAACGTGGGCGCGGCGGCGCGCGCCTTGAAAACCATGGGTTTTTCACGGCTGGTGCTCGTGGCGCCCCGCGTCGGTCATGTGAAGACGGATGCCGAAGCCATCGCGATGGCGAGCGGCGCGGACGACGTGCTCGCCTGCGCAACCATCGTTCCGACGCTTGGCGAGGCCTTGGCCGGCGTGCAGTGGTCGGTGGCGCTGACGGCGCGCACGCGCGAGTACGGTCCGCCGCAGATGGCGCCGCGTACCGCGGCAAGCGAGGCATGTCGCCATACCGCACAAGGCGATGTCGCGTTCGTCTTCGGTAACGAGCGCACAGGGCTGTCGAACGAACACGTGGAGCGCTGCAGTGCGCTCGCACATATCCCGGCGAATCCCGCCTACAGCTCGCTCAATCTCGCTCAGGCGGTTCAGGTGCTCGCCTACGAGCTGCGGCTCGCCTATCTTGGCGAGACCGTCGACGTACCGTCGGGCGAGGGGCTCGGTCCGCGCGCGCCGAGCGAGGAAATCGAGCGGATGTTCGTGCATCTGGAGAATGCGCTGATTGCGCTGGAGTTTCTCGATCCGTCGAACCCCAAGAAGCTGATGTCGCGGCTGCGGCGGCTTTTCGCGCGCGCGGGACTCGAGCGCGAGGAAGTCAACATCGTCCGCGGCATCGCCAAGCACATCTTGCTCAAGACGTCCGGCCCGGGCGACTGACAGCCGCGATCCGACGGGCTCGCGCGAGGCGAGCCTCTACCGGGGCGCCCCCGCCGGGCCCCCGGTGTTTCGACAATCTCCCTGAGACGAACAGGGCGAAAAAGCGCCTCGGGCAAAAAGCGTCGGTTCACTCTACAATCGGCCGGTCGGTCATATGCAAATCGCCGCAGGTCATGTGCGCGCCTTCGCGCGCCGCAGCCGCGGCTTTTCGAGCGAGCCATTCATATGTTCACGAGACTTCGCGAAGACATTGCCTCCATTCGGGAGCGGGATCCGGCCGCGCGCAGTGCCTGGGAAGTCCTCACCTGTTATCCGGGCTTGCATGCGATCGTGCTGCATCGGGTCGCGCACGTCTGCTGGCAAGCCGGACGCCGCTGGCTCGCGCGCGCCATCTCGCAGTTCGCCCGCTTTCTGACCGGCATCGAGATTCATCCAGGTGCGACGATCGGTCGACGCGTTTTCATCGACCACGGGATGGGCGTCGTCATCGGCGAGACGGCCGAGGTAGGGGACGATTGCACGATCTATCAGGGCGTCACGCTCGGCGGCACGATGCTGACCCGCGGTGCAAAACGGCATCCGACGCTCGAGCGGGGCGTCATCGTGGGCGCCGGTGCCAAGGTGCTGGGTGGGTTCACCGTGGGTGCCGAAGCCAAGATCGGCTCGAATGCGGTCGTCGTCAAACCGGTGCCGGCCGGCGGTACGGCGGTTGGCAATCCGGCCCGCATCGTCGTGGCGGCCGATGCAAGACCGACGGTCGCAAGCACGCCGGAGCGCACCGCGTTTTGTGCCTACGGCATTACGCCGAACGCCGAGGATCCCTACTCGCTCGCGCTGCACGGGCTCATCGACCATGCTGCCAAAGAAAGCCAGCGCGTCGATGAAGTCGTCGCGGCGCTCGAACGTTTGGGCGAGCGTCTGCAGGCGCTCGATGGCGCCGATGGTGCGCTATCGGAACTGCGCCGCATCTCCGCGGCGATCGAAGGCAAGGTCGCCCAACCTTGAGCGAAAGGCGGGCGCGGCCGGACGCGGTCAGTCGAGCGGCAATGCCCGAATGCCCTCGGCGTCGACGCGCAGGTATCCGCCGCGCCGTGCGCCGTGGTCGAGATCCCAGTCGGGCAGCACCCAGCGGGTGCCTTCTGTTCCCTGATGGCATGCGGGCTTGTGCGTATGGCCATGGATCATCGTGGTTGTCCCGCTAGCCTTGAAAAGCGCCGCCACGCCCTTCGTCGTGACGTCGTAAAGCGGTGACGGCGGCCGCGTGCGGCCTGCTTCGCTCGACACGCGCATCCGTTCGGCGAGCGCCTGCCGCCATTTGAGCGGCCAGGCCAGGAACAGCAGTTGCGCGGCGCGCCAACGCGCGAGCCGACGGAACGTCTGGTACTTGTGATCCGCGGTGCACAGCGCATCGCCATGGGCGAGCACGATGCGCGCGCCGAAAGCCGTCATCACGAACGGATCGGGCAGCCAGATCGCGCCGGCGGCGCGCATGAAGCGCTTGCCGAGCAGAAAATCCCGATTCCCATGCATGATGTAAAGCGCGATCCCGCGCTCGGAGAGCGTATGCAGCACCTCGGCGATGCGCGCGGCGAACGGATCGACCCTGAGCATATCGTCGCCAATCCAATACTCGAACAGATCGCCGAGCACGAAGACGGAATCCGCACTGTCCGCGGTCATGAGAATGAAGTGCTCGAAGGCCGCGACCGTACGCGGAATGTGCGGACTCAGATGCAGATCGGAGATGAACAGCAGCGGACGCGGCGCATGGCCGCGCGTATGCACGTGCTCGGCCGGCACGGTCGATTCATTGCTGCGGGGCGGCCCGTCTTGACGCGACGAAACGCCCGCACGGATGACGCTCGTGTTCAATCGACGACGACTGCTTTTTCGATGATGACATCGTCGACGGGGACGTCCTGATGGAAGCCCTTCGAACTCGTCTTCACCTTCTTGATCTTCTCGACGATGTCGAGTCCTTCGACCACCCGCCCGAACACCGCGTAACCCCAGCCTTGCGGCGTCGGCGACGAGTGGTTGAGGAAGTCGTTATCGTTGACGTTGATGAAGAACTGCGCAGTGGCTGAGTGCGGATCGTTCGTCCGAGCCATCGCGACGGACCCCGTCACGTTCTTCAGGCCGTTGTTCGCCTCGTTGGCGATCGGCGCATCGGTCGGCTTTTGCTTCATGCCCGGTTCGAAGCCGCCGCCCTGGATCATGAATCCGTCGATTACGCGGTGAAAGACCGTGTTGTCGTAGTGTCCCTTCTTCACGTAGTTGAGAAAGTTCTCGACACTCTTCGGCGCTTTTTCGGCATCGAGTTCGAGCTTGATGACGCCGTGGTTCGTATGCAGTTCGACCATGATGAATTCCTTCGCTTGAGAAATGCCGCGCGGCGACCTGCCGGCGGCGGGTGGAGCGTTATTTCGAAACGACGCTTGCCGACTCGATCACGATCGGTTTTTGCGGCACATCGGCCATCGGGCCGCGCGTCGTGGTGGGGGTGGCCTCGATTTTCTTCACGACATCCATGCCCGAGACGACCTTGCCGAAGACGGCATAGCCGTTGCCATCCGGTTTCGGATAGTCGAGCCCGTCGTTGTCGACCGTATTGATGAAGAACTGGGCGGTAGCCGAGTTCGGATCGCTCGTGCGCGCCATCGCGATCGTTCCCGCTACGTTCTTCAGACCGTTGCGGCTTTCGAGCGGGATCGGCGCACGCGTCGGTTTTTCCTCATAGCCGGTGGTGAAGCCGCCGCCTTGAACCATGAAGCCGCGAATCACGCGGTGGAAGATCGTGCCGCTGTACTGGCCGGATTTGACGTAGTCGAGAAAGTTCGCGACCGTCTTCGGCGCTTTGTCGGGATAGAGCTCGACGCGGATATCGCCCTCGCTCGTCTTCAACAGCACTTGCGGGTGCGCGGCGGAAGAAGCCGTTTGCGCGAGCGCGGGCGCACTCGCGATCAGAGCGGCGCTGCCTAGCGCCAACCAGAAGCGTTTCATGAGCATCCTCATGCGTGGAAAAAAAGAAAAACCGCGCTCAGTTCGACGGCGCGATGTAAGGGGCGGGCGCAAACGGACTCGGGGAACCTGTCGTGAGCGGAGGGGCGTCGGGCGCCGCGACCGTCGACGCGGGGGCCGCCGTTGCCGCGGCGCGTGCTAGCGGCTTTTTCGCGGCGCGCGGGGCGACGATGCGTTCGATATCGGCAAGGCGCGCGTTCGTTGCGCCGCTCGTGCGGCCGAGCCGTTGCGCGCGCTTGTAGGCTTCGGCCGACATCCGCAGATAAAGATCGCCCAGATTCTCGTAGGCAAGGCCATACCCGGGATTCGCCTTGACCGCCGTTTCGAGCGCGACGCGCGCGTCGTCGTAGCGACCAGCTTTCGCGTAGAGCGCCGCGAGATTGTTGTAAGGCTCAGGCAGTTCGGGGTACGCCTGAGTGAGTTCGACGAATTGTTCGATGGCCTCGCTATCGCGATTCAAATGTGCGAGTACGGTGCCGCGTTTGAATTTTGCTTGCGCGTCGCGCGGGTTCGATGCGATTCGCGCGTCGAGCTCGGAGAGGGCCGCATTCCAATTTTGCGCCGCGATGGACGAGTCGGCTTGCGGCGTCTCGTCGCGCGTCGCGTGCGTGGTTTGCGCATGCGACGCCGTGGCCGGCAATACCGCGAGAGCAACGCCGAAGAGGGCGATGGCGGCGAGGGCCGCGATGCGCTCGGTGCGGCCGCTTGAAGGTTTCATAGGCTGAGGTCGAGATGTTATACTCCGGCCCATTCTAACAAAACGTTTGCTCGTTTCATCGAACGGGCGAACGGTCTTCCGCCAGTCGTGGTCGTCCTTGCCCCGATCGCAGTCTGATCGCGGCGCCGAGCGGTCACCCGCCCGCCGCGCCGCCTGCGCGTCGCCCATCTCGCGGGGATGGCTCGGGGCTCGCTCATCGTCTCTATGGAATCACTGCGCATCTACAACACGCTCGCGCGTGACAAGCAAGCTTTCGTGCCGCGCCGTGCAGGCGAAGTACGGATGTACGTCTGCGGGATGACGGTCTACGACTACTGTCATGTCGGACACGCGCGCGTGATGGTGGTGTTCGATATCGTGCAACGCTGGCTACGCACGCTCGGATTTCGCGTGACCTATGTGCGCAACATCACCGACATCGACGACAAAATCATTCGGCGCGCAGTCGAAAACGGCGAACCGATCAAAGCATTGACCGACCGCTTCATCGCGGCGATGCACGAGGATGCCGATGCGCTTGGCGTCGCGCGCCCCGATCTCGAGCCGCGCGCGACCGATCACATTGCGCAGATGCTCGGCATGATCGAGAAGCTCGAGGCAAATGGCTATGCTTACCGCGCGAAGGATGGCGACGTCAATTACGCGGTGCGCAAATTCGCACATTACGGCGCGTTGTCGGGCAAGTCTCTCGAAGATCTGCGCGCGGGCGAGCGCGTTGCCGCGAACGAAGCGAAAGACGATCCGCTCGATTTCGCGCTGTGGAAACGTGCGAAGCCCGAAGAGCCGGCGGATTCCAGCTGGGATTCGGCGTACGGGCGCGGGCGCCCCGGCTGGCACATCGAATGTTCGGCCATGAGTTGCACGCTGCTCGGCGAACACTTCGATCTGCACGGCGGCGGTCAGGATCTGCAGTTTCCGCACCACGAGAACGAAATCGCACAAAGCGAGGGCGCGACGGGGCAGACGTTCGTCAACTACTGGATGCACAACGGGTTCGTTCAGATCGACAACGAGAAGATGTCGAAGTCCCTCGGCAACTTCTTTACGATTCGCGATGTTTTGGCGAAGTACGATCCCGAAGTCGTACGGTTTTTCATCGTGCGCGCGCACTATCGCTCGCCGCTCAATTACAGCGACGTGCACCTCGACGATGCGCGTGCTGCGCTCACGCGCCTTTACACGGCATTGAAGGACGTGGGTCCGGACGGGGCGCCGCTCGACTGGCATGAAGATCATGCCGTGCGGTTCCGCGCGGCCATGAATGACGACTTCAACACGCCGGTGGCCGTTGCCGTGCTCTTCGAGCTTGCGAACGTCGTCAATCGCACGCGCGACGCGGCGCTTGCACGGCAATTGCGTGAGCTCGCGCAAACGGTCGGGCTGCTTGGCCGCGAACCGCGCGTGTTCCTGCAGCAGGCGCAGGGCGGTGTTGGACTCGATTTAGACGAAGCGGCAATCGCGGCGAAAATCGCCGAACGTGCCGCTGCGAAGCAGGCGAAAAAGTATGCCGAGGCAGACCGGATTCGGGCCGAGTTGCTCGATGCCGGCGTTGCCCTTGAGGACAAACCGGGCGGGATCACCGAGTGGCGCCGCGTATGAACATGCATTGCGCGAAGCGCTAACCGACTCGTCAGGCAGGAGGCATGATGACAACGGCCAGGAAGGCGCCGGTCAAACGCGGCGTGACAGTGAAGCGCGCGTCGAAAGATGTGTCGAAGGCGGCGGCGAAGCCGAAGGCACCCGCTGCGCGCGGCGCGCGCGCTAAACCGAACGGTGCGTTGACCGAGGAAGGCGGCATTCAGGCTTTCGAGCGTGGCATCGACGACGGCGGTGAGGTCGTGCGCAAGACGCGCGCGGGCACGAGCGCTCAGGCGTCGGTGCCGGTCCAGATAGCCGGGCTCGAGCCCGCTGTGACTCGCCCCGCGTATTGGGACCGCGCGTGTGCCGATCTCGTCAAGCGCGATCGGATTCTCAAGCGCTTGATTCCGAAATTCGGTCCGGTGCATTTGATCAACGGCAGCGATCCGTTCGTCACGCTCGCGCGTGCCGTCGTCGGGCAGCAAATTTCGGTGCCCGCCGCTCAAGCCGTGTGGCGACGCATCGAACTCGCATGCCCGAAACTCGCTCCGCAACAGTTCACCCGTCTCGGGCACGAAAAGCTGACCGGATGCGGGCTGTCGAAGCGCAAGTCCGAATATCTGATCGACCTCGCTCAGCACTTCGTGTCCGGTGCCCTGCACGTCGACAAATGGATGTCGATGGAGGACGAAGCCGTCATTGCGGAGCTCACGCAGATCCGTGGCATCGGCCGATGGACCGCCGAGATGTTTCTCATCTTCAACTTGTCGCGCCCGGACGTTTTGCCGCTCGACGACCTCGGGCTCATTCGCGCGATCAGCGTCAATTATTTCAGCGGCGAGCCCGTCACGCGCAGCGAAGCGCGCGAAGTGGCGGCCAATTGGGAGCCGTGGCGTACCGTCGCGACCTGGTACATGTGGCGCAGCCTCGATGCTACGCCTGAGTCATAAAAAAACTATCGGCGGTTCATTTCGATAGATTCGAACGATTTTGACGTGGACGGTGGCGGTTAGAATACGCGCTGCCGAAAGCCCCCAGGATTGAGACCTATGAAAACGACGTTTCTGGATTTCGAACAGCCCATCGCAGAGCTCGAAGCCAAGATTGAAGAATTACGCTTCGTGCAGGACGATTCGGCTGTCGACATCTCGGAAGAAATCGAGCGGCTCTCGAAAAAGAGCCAGCAACTGACCAAAGACCTCTACGCCAATCTGACACCCTGGCAGGTTTCGCAGATCGCGCGGCATCCGCAGCGTCCTTACACGCTCGATTACGTCAACGAGCTTTTCACCGATTTTCACGAACTGCACGGCGATCGCGCGTTCGCGGACGATCAATCGATCGTGGGTGGTCTGGCGCGTTTCAACGGTCACCCATGCATGATCATCGGCCATCAGAAGGGGCGCGATACGAAGGAGCGCGCCGCGCGCAACTTCGGTATGCCGCGGCCCGAGGGCTATCGCAAGGCCGAACGGCTGATGCGTCTTGCCGAGAAGTTCGGACTCCCGCTTTTCACGTTCATCGATACACCGGGCGCTTATCCCGGCGTCGGAGCCGAAGAGCGAGGACAGTCCGAAGCGATCGGCCGCAATCTGTATGTGATGGCGGAGCTGAAGGTGCCCGTGATCGCAACGGTGATTGGGGAAGGCGGCTCGGGCGGCGCGTTGGCGATCGCCGTTGCCGACAGCGTGCTCATGCTGCAGTTCTCGACCTATTCCGTCATTTCGCCGGAAGGTTGCGCATCGATCCTGTGGAAGAGCGCGGCGAAGGCGCCCGAGGCGGCCGAAGCGCTCGGCTTGACGGCGCACCGGCTCAAAGCGCTCGGGCTCATCGACAAAATCGTCAACGAGCCGCTGGGCGGCGCGCATCGCGACGTGAAGGGCATGGCGGCATTCCTGCGCCGCGCGCTCGCCGATTCGCTGCGGCAGTTCCAGGGCATGAGCGTTCAGGACCTGCGCGAGCGCCGCTACGATCGGCTGATGGCGTATGGCAAATTCAAGGAGACGACGCCCGGCGCTTGAGTCGCGCATCGTCATGACATCCCGTTTCGAGCGCGTGCGAGCCGCGCGCCTTTCCGACTGAGCCCGTGACTTCTCTCGTCGATCCCGCCGCCGAGCGCATCGTTCTGGATGCGCTCGGCGGTGTGCTTTCGACCGTGCCGGGCGATGCGGCGATCGGTATCGCATTCAGCGGAGGCCTCGATTCCACCGTACTGCTGGATGCGGCCGTGCGTGTGGCCGGTCCGCAGCGCTGCATTGCGTTGCATGTTCATCACGGCCTGAGCCCGAATGCGAATCGGTGGCTGGCACATTGCGAGAGCACCGCGCGCGCGCTCGGTGCCGGTTTCGACGCCACCTATGTCGAAGTGCGCCGGCGGCCCGGAGAGAGTCTCGAAGCGGCTGCGCGCGATGCGCGCTATCGCGCGCTCGACGCCCTGTGTGCGCTGCATCGCGTGTCCATGTTGTGGCTTGCGCATCATGCCGACGATCAGGCGGAGACGGTGCTGCTGCAATTGTTGAGGGGCGCGGGGGTGGCCGGGCTGGCGGCGATGGCGCCGCATCGCGTTGAAGGGACGGCGACGATTGGGCGTGCGCGTCCTTTTCTTGCATTGCTGCGCGCGCAGCTCGAGCGCTATGCGCGTTCGCGCGAACTACGCTGGGTCGAGGACGAATCGAATGCGGACACCCGCTATGCGCGCAATGCGCTGCGTCACGATGTCATTCCCGCGCTGACCGTACATTTCCCGGGTTTTCGCGATGCGCTCGCGAGAACGGCTTCGCACGCGGCGAGTGCGCAACGTCTGCTCGACGATCTCGCGCAGATCGATCTGAAGGCAATCGGAAAGGACGACGGGCGTTCGCTTTCGAGGCGCGCACTGCTGGCGCTCGACGGTGCCCGGGCAGCGAATGCGATGCGCTGGTGGATGCGTGCGAACGGGCTGCCGGTACCGTCGGCGGCGCGGTTGAGCGAAATGTTGCGGCAAGTGCGCGAGGCGCGTGCCGAGCATGCCATGCGCGTGGACCATGCGGGCGCGCGATTGCGGCTTTACCGCGATGCCATCTACTGGGAAAGCGGCGAACCGAGCGTCCATTTCGAGGGGCAGGCGAGCGCATCGATCAAAGAGGCGTGCGAGCTCGTGTGGCGAAACGACGAAGTCTGGCGTTTGCCTCAGTGGCGGGGCTCGCTTGTTTTCGAGCCGGTTCCCGCGGGAGAGGCCGGAATCGACACCGTGCCCGAGGCGCTGCTTGCCAGCGCGCCGCTGACGGCCCGGCCGCGCACCGGTGGCGAGCGCATGCGCCGTGCACCCGGTGCGCCCGCCCGTACGCTCAAGAATCTCTTTCAGGAGGCGGGCGTGCCGGCCTGGCAACGCGACGTGCCGCTCATTTATCTCGGTGAGCGGCTGCTGTTCGTCCCGAACCTCGGCATCAACGGCGCATTCGCGACGGCGCCCCGCACGTCGGCGAGCGAGCGCGGTGGGCCGCGCCGGCGGCTCGAGTGGCGCGCCGATCTGCTCATTGCCTAAGCGCAGCGGGCCGCCGCCGCGGTCGAGCTTGTCTTTTATGCCCTGATCTAGTACGCTCGAACGCTTGTCCGCCCCGCTTTTGCACCCGCTTTTTGCAGTCAGTGCGCTTTTGCGCGAACGCTGCATTTTGCCGTGCGGCGGCGCGCGCGGCGCGTCGTGCCCCCCATCCGGTGTGTGCACTTCGGGTCCGCCGCGCGGCCCGGCGTACAACAACGCCACTCTCCACCGCCATCTTTCGTCGTCGTCGAGCGCTCACGAGGCCGCGTGACCGAACGGCATGTTCGCGGGTGCATTTTGGGGCGCGTCGGCGCGATTACTCTCCTAGTTCAGAACGACAATGGCACTCATCGTACATAAATACGGCGGCACTTCGATGGGCTCGGTGGAGCGCATCAAGAACGTTGCCAAGCGCGTCGCGAAATGGCGGCAGGCGGGCCACAAGTTGGTCGTCGTGCCTTCGGCCATGTCCGGCGAAACGAATCGCCTCCTTGGGCTTGCCAAGGAAATCTCGAGCCAGCCCGATCCGCGCGAGCTCGACGTCATCGCCGCGACTGGCGAGCAAGTCAGCGTGGGATTGTTGTCGATCGCGCTTCAGGACGCGGGCGTCGACGCCGTCAGTTATGCGGGCTGGCAGGTTCCTGTCAAAACGGACAGTGCGTTCACGAAGGCTCGCATCAGCGAGATCGACAGCGAGCGCATCATGCGCGATCTCGATGCCGGCAAGGTCGTCGTGATCACGGGCTTTCAGGGCGTCGATCCGGAAGGTCATATCACGACGCTCGGCCGTGGCGGCTCGGACACCTCGGCCGTGGCGATTGCCGCGGCGCTGGAAGCCGACGAGTGCCTGATTTTCACGGATGTGGACGGGGTCTATACGACGGATCCGCGCGTGGTCGAGGAAGCGCGCCGTCTCGACCGTGTGACGTTCGAAGAAATGCTGGAAATGGCGAGCCTGGGCTCGAAGGTGCTGCAGATCCGCTCGGTCGAGTTCGCCGGCAAGTACCGTGTCAAGACGCGCGTACTGTCCAGCCTGACCGATCCGATGATCGCGCTCGAAGAGGAAATGAACTCGGGCACGCTGATTACTTTTGAAGAAGACGAGACCATGGAAAAAGCAGTCATCTCCGGAATCGCGTTTCAGCGCGATGAGGCCCGCATTGCGGTGAGGGGTGTGCCCGACAAGCCGGGCATCGCTTATCAGATTCTCGGCCCGGTGGCGGATGCGAACATCGACGTCGACATGATCATTCAGAACCAGAGCGTGCAGGGCAAGACCGATTTCACGTTCACGGTGCCGCGCAGCGAGTATCAGCGCGCGATGGATATTCTCACCAACAGCGTGAAGGGACATATAAGCGCTGAGGAAGTCGTCGGCGATCCGAAGGTGTCGAAGGTTTCGGTGGTGGGCGTGGGCATGCGCTCGCACGTCGGCATCGCGAGCAAGATGTTCCGTACGCTGGCGGAAGAGGGCATCAATATCCAGATGATCGCGACTTCCGAAATCAAGATTTCGGTGCTCATCGACGAGAAGTACATGGAACTCGCCGTGCGCGCGCTTCATAAGGCGTTCGAACTCGATCAAGCCTGAGGGCGTGCTGTGCGAGTGAGCCCGGTTGCGGCCGGGCGGCGACGCGTCGTTGGATCGTCATGGGCGGCGGTGCGAGGATCAAAAGCGATGCGGAAAAAAGTGCATCGTAAAAATTGACCGATTCCGCTGTTCCCGCTATCATCTTGGACTCGTTGCGCTGCCTCCCGGCGCTAACGAACAGTTTGGGAGACGTGGCCGAGAGGTCGAAGGCACTCCCCTGCTAAGGGAGCATCTGGGCTAAAACCTGGATCGAGGGTTCGAATCCCTCCGTCTCCGCCATAAGCGGTGACAAAGCCCCGCGAGTTCTCGGACTCGCGGAGCTTTTCATTTTGGCCTCGGTCGGAGGAATAGACTGTTCGCTGTCAGCCTTAGCGCGTCGGTCACGCGATCAAAGGCAGAAATGCCGGGTTGAACCAAAAGTACCGACGTTATTCGTCGTTCACCGTCGCCGAATGTCCTCAGCTCCGACGAGCGCAGACTCTTCGCTATGCAGAGGTTGGAGCGCAACTTGGACGATGTCCGCCATGGCTTTGCCGAGCACCACATGCTGATCGGCGTCGAGGTGAATCCCGTCTCGGTGGCTCGTCGTCGTCACCGTCCCTGCGTCGAAAATCATGCAGCCGTGCGATCGTGCGATATCGCCGTACGCTTCTGCCAAACCGATGCACCGGCCTTCGCTGCCGAAGAATTTGGGCAGGACGGGGCCATCGGGAACCCTGATAGCCGGCGGCACGACGATCAACACGGGGGGCACGGGCATGCCGGGTTCTATAGGCGCACTGCGTATAGAATCGATCAATGCGCCGATGCCGTCTGCCGAATGCCGTACGGTGTTGTCGTGGACCGTCTGGAAATCGTTGGTGCCGAGCATCACGATCACCAAGTCGAGAGGCGAGTGCATTTCGATCACTTGCTCAATGCCTACGATGCCGTTGCGTCCGGGCTTGAAAGGATCGTCCCATGCTGTCCTGCGACCGTTCAGGCAGTTCTCGAACACGCGCATAGCGACTCCTCGCATACGCAGAGTGTTTTCCATCACGCCGGGCCAGCGCGCGTTGAACGCCAAGCGTTGACGGGTTTCGGGAACAATGCCCCAGGATAGCGAGTCGGCGTACACCAGAATCTGTTTCATATCGATTGCAGCCGGACAAATGAGCATGGGTGCGCCGGTTTTCAATAAACCATCTTCATGAGTTCGAGGGCCAGGATTCCACTCGATATCGTCATCCAGGTACTCGACGTGCGCCGATGGACTGCGAACGCGATCAGCAGGCCGACGACTTTTTCACTGGCCCGAACCGACCATACATGTTCCGCCGAGCTAAAGACGGCGGGTGCGATCACTGCCGCCATGGCAGCGATCGGCGCACTCCTTGAGACGCCAAGCCAGATCGTCGCAAACCGCGCACTTGCGAGCCAGCCACCCCAATTCCGGCTGAACCCCGCCCCCAATAGCAAGTAGCGTTGCAGGGTGCGTCTCCTGGTCTACTGGACCTGGTCGGCACGGGAGCGAGAAGAGCGCTTCGAGTATCGTGTTAATCAGTCACACGTCTCTTCTGTTTATCTTGCCTTCGAGGTCGGCGCATACCTGCATGAGCTGATCGAAGGTTGCAGCGTCGCCGAGCAATATTGCGTCATCCAACATGGCGCCGTAGTCGTCGGCAAGGGCTTTGCGCGCATCTCCTTCGGGAACGAGCCGTAGCTGTCCCTGCGCTGAGTTGGTGTAGTCGATGATCGTGCCGTTAGCGTCTTTCTCGATGAAGAAGATGGACTTGTGCTGGGCGACCATGGTCGAGACAGCGCGGTCGGACGCGACTTCGTCGAAGTACGCACTGCGTGCAATCGCAGCGAGATCATGCCAATGCCGGGCATAGCGTTCGCCACGGATACGGCCTTGTGCGCAGTACACGTGCGCCGCAGTCGCTTTCTCCCAGAAAGTCCGGGCGAGGCTCATGACCAGCGGTGAAGCTGTTGGAAACGACACCTCAGGTACATGTCCGTCGATGTCGCACGTGATCGGCATGATCTGATGCGGTTCTCCAGTAGCACGGGCACCAAATTCCAGCGTGACTACCGGTGCCACATAGCCAGTCCCCTCTGCGAGGGGAGGGTAACGCACGAATAACTTGTCGTTTTCTGGCCCGCCAAGCTCGACCTGTGCATCGAGGCCATCGCGTTCCAGCGATGCCTGAATGACGGGTTGGACGTTCGTTCTGATCCAATTCGGAAGCCGGTGGCGTACGGCTTGAGTCCATTTACTGGCTCGGCTGCGGCTGGATGGCAGTTCGTCACCGTCGCCAATCAGATCCGGTATCAGCTTGCGAATGTCGTAGGTCAGGTCAATGTCTTCGGAGAAGCGATCGATGATCTTGTAGGCCTTGGACAGGAAGGTACCGCCTTTGAAGGTGAGGTCGGCGGACAAGGGCGACTCGAAGAGCGCGCGCAGTGTCCACACGACCCATACATCCTTTTCAAGCAGGTGCGCAGGACGTCCCGTTTGATCGCGCGCGTATTCCAGTGCTTCGCGCCGATCGTCCGCGCTAAGACCGAAGAAGTACTCAGCCATGCGCAGCTTCCTGACCGATGGCCTGAGCCATCCACGACGGCAGGATAGCCCGGGCAGACGTCAGCGTTTGCCATTCCGTTGCCGGAAGGGTGCGGTGCAGTGCCGCTAGAGATCTGCCGGCATGTGTCGGCCCCATCCAGGCCAGCGCGCGCACCGCGGCGCCGGCGGGCCCGTTACCCAGCGCCAGCATCCAGCGGGGGGCGTGTTTGACCAGCAACTCCGAGCGTCCGAGTTTCAGCTTCCGGGTACGTCCCGACGTCACGTAGACCTCCCGCGTCGGCACCTGCTGGGTCAGGCCGAGTGCGTTCGCAGCACTGGCGCCGTGCGGGGCGATGGTTTCGCCGCTTTGCTCGGCCATGGCTTTCACGACCTTCCCCGGCGCAGGGGCGCGCGAGCCGAACCGGCTGGAGACGGGGGCGACATAGGTGCCGCGCGCCACGCGCATAAGCTTGCCGGCCTTGCTGAGGCGCGAAAACGCCTGGTCGACCGCAACGCGGCTTCCCAGATGCAGGAATTCCTTCGGCGACAGCACGCCGCCCTCGGGGAGAGACCGGGCGTGGAGCAGGATGGTTTCGGGGAGCGTGTTCATGGATACCTCACGTGTAAGGAATTATACACAGTTTCTGACATCAGGCATCAAGGCCGCGGCCGCAGGCTGGGGCAACGGCCCAGGCGCTTTTCGCCGGGCTTCGATGCGACGGGCGATTAAAATTTGTTGACGATATCAACGATGGGTTGATTGCCATCGCGGCTTCGTGGCAGTCTCGTGGGAACAATGGCGCCAGCCTCCTGGATCTGCCGATCCACCCAAGCTGGTGGGATCGCCACGGTGGCCAAATTCGCGTTCGGCCGCGAGAGATATCCATGCGCGCGTCTGTTCGTCAGGGAGTCCGGTGGACGCAGCGTTGGCGATGCCAGGTTTTGAGCGATGCGATGACTACTTGCTGGCTACGGCCTCGGAGCCGCGAGACTGCCAACCGCCGCCGAGTGCCTTGAAGGCCGCGACTGCTGCACGTGCCGATTCCGTCTGTGCCTGTGCTCGCTCATCGGAGGCGCGTAGCAAGCTTTCATCGGCTTGCAGGACTTCGATCAGGCTGACGACGCCTTTCTGATAGGCCGCGAACGAGGCCGTTCGCGCGCGGCCCAGCGAGTCGACGCCCTGAGCCAGGATAGCCGCCTGATCTTCGCGCTTGACGAGTGCCGAAAACGCATTCTCCACGTCCTCAGTAGCGTGGAGTGCGGCAAGCCGATACGCCGCCAACATCTCGGCCTCCTGGCCCTTGGCCTGGTCGATCTGCGCATTGATGCGGCCGAAGTCGAACAGCCGCCAGCGCAGGCCGAATACGCCGGCCGCTTGATTGGCGCCGCTCGTGAACAGATTGCCACTGGCCACGGAGGTCGCGCTGCCGATCAGCCCGCTTAGCGAGAGCTTGGGGTAGTACTCGGCGATGGCGGCGCCAATACGCGCATTGGATGCAGCGAGGCGGCGCTCGGCAACGATGAGGTCGGGGCGGCGTCTGAGCAATTCGCCCGGCGACCCCGTGGCCGCGATCTGCGGGGCGACCGGGATGTCGCGCGTTTCCATCAATTCCGCGTGGTGCGTGCCGGGTTGCGCGCCCACCATGACGTCGAGTGCGTTCATCGCTGCGTCCAGGCCCGTTTCGAGCACCGGGACCGAGGCCCGCACCTGAGCAAGCGCGCCTTCAGCCTGCTTGACCTGGAGTTCGGCCGCCAATCCTTTGCCATACAGAAGATTGATCGTCGAAAGCAGATCCTGCTGAGTTTGCACTTGCCGCTGCGCCACGTTCAGACGGGCTTGCAGGCCACGGATGGTGATGTAGATGTCGGCGGTTTGTGCGGCCACCGCCAATCGCGTGGCCGCGGCGCCGGCTTCGGAAGCCTGGTAGTCGGCAAGCGCCGCTTCTCGTCCGCGACGCAGGCCCCCGAACACGTCCACCTCCCAACTGGCGGTGAGATCGGCTTCGTATTGGTTGCCGTGGCGGTCAAAACCGGGCGTCGAATTCAAGATCCGCCCCAGCGGCGTTTCGACGGATTGGTAAACTCTCTCGGCCTGACCGCTGACATTGGCGGAGGGAAGCAACGCGGCATTCGCCGCGCCAAGTCCGGCGCGTGCCTGCGCGACGCGAGCGGAGGCCTGCGCGAGGTCGAGATTCTGTTCCAATGCAAGCGCGACGAATCGCGTCAGTTGCGGATCCCCGAACCCGGTCCACCACGTGGTCAGGTCGGCGCTCGCAGCCGCGTGCCGGTGATCGACCGCGGCCTGGCCCTGGAACTGCTCGGGCATGGATACGTCAGGCCGGACGTAATCGGGGCCGACCGCGCACCCTGTCAAGAGGCCGGCGGCGATGTACAAAGCAACGATGTGTCTGGGCAGCATGAGGGTTTCGCTCGCAATGATGTATTAGTGACTATAATACAAAAAAGTCACTAGTTGTTACTTCCTGAGGTTGGCACTAAGCTGGAGCTATGAAAAAAGCAATCCCTTCCCCCGTTCGCGGCCCGGCCGATCACGAGGTGCGCAATCAGATCGTGGCGGCCGCCACCGAGCACTTCAGCCGGTATGGCTACGAGAAAACGACCGTCTCCGACCTCGCCAAGGCGATCGGCTTCTCGAAGGCATACATCTACAAGTTCTTCGAGTCCAAGCAGGCGATTGGCGAAATGATCTGTGCGAACTGCCTGAGCCAGATCGAAACCGAGGTCAGGGCGGCTGTGGCGGAGGCCGAGCTGCCGCCGGAGAAGCTGCGGCGCATGTTCAAGGTCTTCACGCAGGCGAGCCTTCGCCTGTTTTTTCAGGACCGCAAGCTTTACGAGATCGCGGCATCGGCGGCCACTGAACAGTGGCAGGCCGCGCGTGCGTATGAGGAGCGCGTCCAGCAGTTGCTTCAGGAAGTCCTGCAAGAGGGCAGGCAGAGTGGGGACTTCGAGCGCAAAACGCCCCTGGACGAGACTGCCATGGCGATTTACCTCGTTCTGCGGCCGTACCTCAACCCGCTGCTGCTGCAGCACAGCTTCGATTACACCGATACGGCGCCGGCGCACCTGTCGAGCCTCGTCCTTCGCAGTCTGTCCCCATGAAATTTCGGTGTGACTATTGACTAATTTGGTCACTCGAACAATAATGAAAGCCGTCATCACTTCGCCGATGAGACTTTCATGCGCTTCCGCCGCCTGGTTTCCTTTGTCGTTTGTGCCTTGCCGTTTGCGCTCGTCGCTTGCGGCGGTAAGGCCCCCTCCGATCCGCGCACCGAGGTGCCGCTCGTGCGTTCCGCGATCGTTCAGAACGCGAGTGCCGCATCGCGTTCGTTTACGGGAACCGTCGCCGCACGCGTGCAGAGCGACCTCGGGTTTCGCGTGTCGGGCAAGGTGCTCGAGCGGCTGGTGGATGCGGGGCAGACCGTCAAACGTGGTCAGCCGCTCATGCGCATCGATCCCGTCGATCTGAAGCTGGCCGCGCAGGCTCAGCAGGAGGCGGTTGCAGCCGCACGAGCACGGGCGCTGCAGACGGCGGGCGATGAAGCTCGCTACCGAGACCTGCGCGGCACCGGCGCGATATCGGCTTCGGCCTACGACCAGGTCAAGTCGGCGGCGGATGCGGCCAAAGCCCAGCTCAGTGCCGCGGAAGCGCAAGCCGACGTGGCCCGTAACGCGACCCGATATGCCGAGCTGGTGGCGGACGCGGATGGTGTCGTCATGGAAACGCTGGCCGAACCAGGCCAGGTCGTGACCGCCGGACAGACGGTGGTGCGCTTGGCCCACGCCGGGCGTCGCGAGGCCGTCATTCAGTTGCCTGAAACGCTGCGCCCCGAGATCGGTTCAGTGGCACAAGCGACACTCTTCGGCACGCAAGGCGTAAGTGTCCCGGCCACGCTTCGCCAACTCTCCGATACTGCGGATCGCCTCACGCGCACGTTCGAAGCGCGGTATGTCCTGCAAGGAGATCTGGCCAACGCCCCGTTGGGCGCCACGGTGACGATCCAGATTCCGGACGCGCGCTCCTCCGTGCAAGGCGCGTTGCAAGTGCCGATGGGGGCACTGCTCGACACGGGCAAGGGCCCCGGGGTATGGGTCATCGACGGCGAGCCGGCCAAGGTGTCCTGGCGGCCGGTTTCAATTCAGCATCTGGATGACGACAGCGCACGCATCACCGCTCGACTCCAACAAGGCGACCGGGTCGTCGCGCTCGGCGCACATCTGCTGCACGAGGGCGAGCGTGTTCGGGTGGCAGGCCAAACCGTTGCCGCGGCGACCCAAGGAGTCCGTCCGTGAGTACAGGCCGTTTCAACCTATCGGCGCTCGCCGTGCGCGAGCGCGCCATCACCTTGTTCCTGATCTGCCTGATTTCGCTGGCGGGACTCATTTCGTTCTTCAAGCTCGGGCGCGCGGAGGATCCGGCCTTTACGGTCAAGGTGATGACGATCATCACCGCGTGGCCGGGTGCCACCGCGCAGGAAATGCAGGACCAGGTTGCCGAGAAGATCGAAAAGCGCATGCAGGAGTTGCGCTGGTACGACCGGACCGAAACCTACACGCGACCGGGGCTGGCCTTCACGACCTTGACGTTGCTCGACAGCACGCCGCCTTCGCAAGTGCAGGAGGAGTTCTACCAAGCCCGGAAAAAAGTCGGCGACGAGCTCGCCAATCTTCCCCCTGGCGTGATCGGCCCCATGGTCAACGACGAATACGCCGATGTCACCTTTGGGCTGTTCGCGCTCAAGGCCAAGGGCGAACCGCAGCGCTTGATGGTGCGCGATGCCGAGAAGTTGCGCCAACGGTTGTTGCATGTTCCGGGCGTGAAGAAGGTCAACATCATCGGCGAGCAGGCGGAGCGAATCTACGTTCAGTTCTCGCATGAGCGTCTGGCCACATTGGGTGTCAGTCCGCAGGACGTGTTCGCCGCGCTCAACGGCCAGAACGCCTTGACGCCGGCCGGCTCGATAGAGACCAAGGGCCCCGATGTGGTCGTTCGTTTGGACGGCGCCTTCGACGCATTGCAGAAGATTCGCGACACACCGGTCACGGCGCAAGGTCGCACGCTGAAGCTGTCGGATATTGCCACCGTCAGCCGTGGCTACGAAGATCCCGCGACATTCATGATCCGCAACAACGGCGAGCCGGCCTTGCTATTGGGCATCGTCATGCGCGACGGCTGGAACGGACTCGATCTCGGCAAGGCACTGGACTCGGAGGTGGGTACGATCAACGCCGAGTTGCCGCTCGGCATGAGCCTGAGCAAGGTGACGGACCAGGCCGTCAACATCAAGTCGGCGGTTGACGAGTTCATGATCAAGTTCTTCGCCGCATTGCTGGTGGTGATGCTGGTGAGCTTCATCAGCATGGGCTGGCGCGTGGGCGTCGTCGTTGCTGCGGCGGTACCGCTGACGCTGGCGGCCGTCTTCATGGTGATGGCGGCGACGGGCAAAAATTTCGATCGCATCACGCTCGGGTCCTTGATTCTTGCGCTGGGTCTGCTGGTGGACGACGCGATCATCGCCATTGAAATGATGGTGGTGAAAATGGAGGAGGGTTACGACCGCGTGGCCGCTTCCGCCTATGCGTGGAGCCATACCGCGGCACCGATGCTATCGGGCACGCTCGTGACGGCCGTCGGCTTCATGCCCAACGGCTTCGCCCGATCCACGGCTGGCGAATACACCAGCAATATGTTCTGGATCGTTGGCATTGCACTGATCGCGTCATGGGTCGTCGCCGTGGTCTTCACACCCTACTTGGGTGTCAAGCTGCTGCCCGACTTCAAGAAAGTCGAAGGAGGCCACAACGCGATCTACGACACGCCGCGTTACAACCGTTTCCGTCGGTTGCTGGGGCGGGTGATTGCGCGCAAGTGGCTGGTCGCGGGTTCGGTCGTGGGCCTCTTCGTTTTGGCTATCGGCGGTATGGCGGTAGTGAAAAAGCAGTTCTTCCCGATTTCCGATCGCCCCGAAGTGCTCGTCGAAGTGCAGATGCCCTATGGCACGTCGATCGTGCAAACGAGCGCCGCCACGGCGAAGGTGGAAGCCTGGCTTGCCAAACAAAAGGAAGCCAAGATCGTCACGGCCTACGTGGGTCAGGGTGCGCCACGCTTCTATTTGGCCATGGGTCCGGAGTTGCCCGATCCGTCGTTTGCCAAGATCGTGGTGCGCACCGACAGTCAGGATGAGCGCGACGCGTTGAAGCAGCGGTTGCGACAAGCCGTCGCCGACGGCCTGGCCTCCGAAGCGCGCGTGCGCGTGACGCAACTCGTATTCGGTCCCTATTCGCCGTTCCCCGTTGAATACCGCGTCACGGGTCCCGATCCGGACAAGCTGCGCGATATTGCGGCTCGAGTTGAGCACGTGATGAATGCCAGCCCGATGATGCGCACGGTCAACACCGACTGGGGCACGCGCACGCCCAGCCTGCACTTCACGTTGCAGCAGGACCGATTGCAGGCAGTGGGACTGAGCTCCAGCGCCGTGGCGCAGCAGCTGCAATTCCTGCTGACCGGCGTCCCTGTCACTACCGTACGTGAGGACATTCGTACGGTGCAGGTTATCGCCCGCTCGGCCGGCGACACCCGCTTGGACCCGGCCAAAATAGGCGACTTCACATTGGCGGGCGCCAACGGGCAGCGCATCCCGCTGTCGCAAGTGGGCAAGATCGAGGTGCGCATGGAGGAGCCGATCATGCGGCGGCGCGACCGTATGCCGACGATCACCGTGCGCGGCGATATCGCCGATGGCTTGCAGCCCCCGGATGTGTCGGCGGCGATCACCAAACAGCTTCAGCCCATCGTCGACAAGCTGCCGAGCGGGTATCGCATCGAGCAGGCCGGCTCGATCGAGGAGTCGGGCAAAGCGACGAAAGCCATGTTGCCGCTCTTTCCAATCATGCTGGCGATTACGTTGCTCATCATCATCTTTCAGGTGCGCTCCATCTCCGCAATGGTCATGGTGTTCCTGACCAGCCCGCTGGGGCTGATCGGTGTGGTGCCGACGCTGATTCTGTTTCGCCAACCGTTCGGCATCAATGCGTTGGTTGGCTTGATTGCGCTCTCGGGCATCCTGATGCGCAACACACTGATTCTGATCGGTCAGATTCGCGAGAACGAACGGGCGGGATTGGATCCGTTTCACGCGCTCGTCGAAGCCACCGTGCAGCGTGCGCGACCGGTGGTCCTGACCGCGTTGGCAGCGATTTTTGCCTTTATCCCGCTGACTCATTCGGTGTTCTGGGGAACCCTCGCGTACACATTGATCGGCGGTACGTTGGCTGGAACAATCTTGACGCTGATGTTCCTGCCGGCCATGTATTCGATCTGGTTCAAGATCAGGCCGCGTGATACGAACGATCGGGGGATAGGCCCGCACGAACACGCGCAGTCCGTGAAAGAGATGCTCGATGACGAGTTCGCCGCCAAGTCATGAACCTCGAATGAAAGACCCGGCGGGGCGGCTCATCCGCTCTTTATCCTCATTCACCTGCTAGAAGAGAACTGCTATGTCGAATTCCAAAGTGGTCGTTGTGACCGGCGTGTCATCGGGTATCGGGCGCGCCACCGCAGAGAAGTTCGTCAAACGAGGTTGCCAGGTATTCGGCACGGTACGTAACCCTGCAAACGCACAGCCCATACCGGGTGTTGTGCTGATCGAAATGGATATCCGTGACGACACTTCGGTTCAACGCGGATTCGAGGCCGTCATCGCTCGAGCTGGGCGCATCGACGTGCTGATCAATAGCGCGGGCGTGACCTTGCTCGGCGCGACCGAGGAAACGTCGATTGCCGAGGCCCAGGCACTGTTCGATACCAACGTTTTTGGGGTTTTGCGAACGATACAAGCGGTGCTGCCGCATATGCGCGCGCAGCGTGCGGGACGAATCGTCAACATTAGTTCCGTGCTCGGCTTCCTTCCGGCTCCGTACATGGGGCTCTATTCGGCTTCCAAGCATGCCGTCGAAGGAATGTCCGAGACCCTGGATCATGAGGTGCGCAAGTTCGGAGTCCGCGTGGTGCTGGTCGAGCCTTCCTATACCAAGACCAATCTGGATCTCAATGCACCCCATGCTGCGTCCAAGATCGCAGCCTACGACGATGAGCGCGCAGTCGTTTCCCGCGCCATTCAAAAAAGTGTCAGCGAGGCGCCAGAGCCCGATGGCGTCGCAACCACGATCGTCGATGCGGCGTTGGGCGAATGGAAAATGCGGCGCGCGCCGAAAGGTCAAGCCTCTTTGCTGAGTAAATTGCGTCGCTTCATGCCGGCCGGTCCCGTCGATGCAAGCTTGAGAAAGACATTTGGGCTTTCGTGACGGTTCTTTCGCGATGTTCTAAGCGCTCGCGCCATAGTTGCTCTCAGCCGCTTCTCCGCGATCCGCGTCGGGGGCGTCGTTGTCACCCTCATCAGAACGCGGCCTGCAGCCAGTAATCGAAGGCGAGCACGGCGAACGAGCAAAGAAGCCCCATCGCCAGGTTCGTCAGACGATGCTCGAGATCGGCGTGCCGATAAAGCCAGGCAACGACGAGAAACAGCGCTTCGACGACCACCTGCACCACGAACACCGCGAGCATCAGCCCATACTCGTAGCCCATCTGCTTGAAGTTCGCGAAGCTCATGCCGAATGCCGCAATCCAGGACCCGACACGGTAGAGCTCATAGATGAACAATAGCGCCGGGAACACGTAGCTCACGACGTAGGTGGGCTTCGTCGCATGCTGCAGCTCGAAATGAAAATGGTGTGTATTTTCCATGTCAGCCTCCTACGTCGTCTTCGGTCATGTTACGCGCCTCGATACATGCCCGCATCAAGGACCGAACAGCGCAACCAGTCCGAACAGTCGCGCCAGGGCGGGAACGGTCGTCAAAAGCACGAGCGCCACCACCGTAATGCTCAGAACAATCCAAAGATAGCGATTCCGCTGGGGCGCATGCACACGGGTCCCAGACTGCGGCAATACGCGGATTACAAAGATCAACGCAACATTGCCCGCCACGAGTGTCGCAAATACGAGTGTACGAGCGAAGGGCAGTGGGTAGCCTTGAGTCAGCAGACCCGCATAGAGCCCTAATACGAGCATGGCTGCCAAAAGGCCAGCCGTTGCCCCTCGAGCCAGTGCGCGGTTCGAAAGCAGCCGCTCGCCGGCGCGTCGTGGCGGCACACGCATCAGGTTCGCCCGCTCAGGCTCGTTCTCGAATACGACCGAGCATACTGGATCGATAACCAGTTGCAGAAAAACGATGTGGACCGGCGCGAGCAGGGGCGGCCAGCCGACAAGAACCGGAATCATCGTGGCGGCGATCATCGGAATGTGAACGGCCACCGTGTAGCTGATCGCTTGCACGAGATTGGCGTAGATACGCCTGCCCAGCCGTATCGCCGATACGATCGGCGCGAAGTCGTCACGCAGCAAGACCAGCGAGGCGACCTCGCGTGCCACTTCGGCGCCGCGCAACCCCATTGCAATGCCGATGTGCGCCGCCTTGAGCGCCGGTGCGTCGTTCACGCCGTCGCCCGTCATTGCGACCACCTGGCCACTTTCCCGGAACGCGTTGACGAGCCGTAGCTTTTGCTCCGGCTTCACCCGTGCGAATGTGTCGACATTCTCAATGGCATCGCGAAGCTGTACGTCGTCCATCGCTGCCACTTCCCCGCCGGTCACGATCCGTGCTCCGTCGATTCCGACTTCGGTCGCAATAGCCCGCGCCGTAGATGGATAATCGCCGGTGATCATCACCACGCGGATGCCGGCTGCCTGGCATTGCGCGATGGCCTCCGCAACTTCCGGACGCACCGGGTCCAAGAGACCGACCAGGCCTACGAAAGAAAAGTCGAAGTCATGCTGTTTTTCGGGCCAGCCCGCATGTGAGTGCTGTGCCTTGGCCACCCCAAGCACCCGTAGCCCGCCCGACGCCATCTGCGCAGCATGGTCGAGGACGGTTTGCGTTTCCCGCTCACCAAGGTGACACAGAGCACAGACCGCCTCCGGCGCGCCCTTGCAGGCCACTGCGTGATGGCCGGGTTCCGGCGTATGCCATGCGTGGGACATCGCCGGCAACTCCGGCGTCAGCGCGTACTCATGAACCAGCGACCAGTCCTTGTGAAGACGTCCGGTGCCGGCGAGTCCAACCCGACCCGTTTCGTGAAATGCGCGCTCCATTGGATCGACAGGCTCGATTTCGCTGGCGAGCACCAGATATTCGATCAGCTCGTGATATGCCTCGTCTATGCGCTGAGTGGTCTCATCGATGACTTGCCGCTTTCCTTGGGCGAACAGCACGCGCACGGACATGCGATTTTGCGTCAGTGTGCCCGTCTTGTCGACACAGAGTACCGAAGTCTGGCCAAGCGTTTCGATCGCGCTCATGCGGCGCGTCAGCACGCCTTCGTTAGCGATGCGGCGCGCCCCTAACGCCATGAATACGGTCAATATCACCGGAATCTCTTCGGGAAGAATCCCCATGGCCAGCGTGATGCCCGCCAGCACACCCGGAAGCCACTCCCCGGAGCGCCAACGATAGGCCGCGACGAGCAGCAAACACAGTGCGATCGAAGTCAACGCGAAGCGATTGACGAACGTTCTCGTTTCGAGTTGCAACGGCGAGCGGGCTTCCGTGATGCCGGTCAACGATTTGCCAATGCGACCGAGCGTGGTATTCGGCCCCGTCGCTGTCACGATCATTTGCCCCTGACCCTGCACGACCATCGAACCAAAAAACAGTTGACTGTCCGGGGCTTGCTCGGAACGTACATTGGCTCGCGAAGCGGATTTATTCACCGAAACGGATTCGCCCGTCAGAAGCGACTCGTCGACGCTCAGTTCGTGAGCCTCCGTCAAGGTTCCGTCAGCCGGCACGCGGGCTCCCTCGTCGACGAAAACCACGTCGCCCGGCACCAGTTCGGCAGCGGAAACGAGTTGCCGTTGTCCGTCTCGAAGCACCTGCGCGCGGGGCGCGGACAGTTCGCGAAGAGAGTCGAGAACCTGAGCGGTGCGGTGACTTTGGAAGACGGTGAGAAAGACGATCCCGGCCACGAAAGCGAGGAGCGTCAGCGCTTCGGAAACGTCCCCGAGCACAAGATAGATAGCGCTCGCAGCGAGCAGCAGCAGGAACATGGGCTCACGAAGCACTTCCCCCAATGTTCGCCACCAGGTGCGCCGCAGCGTGGAGTCCACGACGTTGCGGCCGAAGCGGGCACGCAGTTGCTCCACGCGTGCGCTCGTCAGCCCACGCGTTTTGTCGGCGTCCCCAGCTGGCGATGCCGGTTCGACGTAACCGGCGACGACGTCCGGGACGGACTCTACGCGATTTGCCGGCATTTTGGTGTCGATTTATACGAGTACTGCGTGATGGAACCGGCTGCTCAACGACGGGCGGCGCCCCGACAGCTCTTACAGATCTGGATGACTCCATGGGCATCCGGATCATCCCAATAGAAACGCAATTCAGCCCCGCCGTCTGCGGGCACGTCGAATATACCGCTGGTTATGTAGGAGCGTACCCATCTCTAGAATGGCGCCAGGCGCCCCCGCCATCCTTGACTTGCATCAAGTAGTTGATTTTGGGCGTGCTACAAACGCATTCAGCGGAATCTTCAGATAACTGATGCCGTTTTCCTCGACGGGTGGAAATCCGCCGGCCCGTGTGTTGATCTGCACCGACGGCAGAAGAACGGGCATGGCGAGCGTCGCATCACGCGTTTAGCGCAGGCGTGCACTCATTATATTTACAGATAGTTTATATTTAAATATAATGAGTGCGTGTGAGTCATTGAGTGCGCGATGAAGAAGAACTCCGCTCGAATCGACCTGTCGGCGATGCAATCGGCGGCGGAAAAGGCCTGTGCGCTTCTGAAGGTTCTGGCCAATCCGGACAGGTTGCTGCTGATGTGTCAGTTATCCCAAGGGGAGTGGTGCGTGAGCGATCTGGAGGAGCAGTTGGGAATTCATCAGCCCACACTCTCCCAGCAGCTCGGGGTGCTCCGCGATAACGCGCTCGTCGAGACGCGGCGGGAAGGGAAGAACATCTTTTACTCCATCGCGAGTACGGAAGCGATTGCGATCATGGCCGTGCTGTACGACCAGTTTTGCGCGCAATGAAGATGAGGAGTGGCGATGTCGATCGATATCGTGAGTTTCACGCCGGGTCTGTCACTGGCCGGCGGCGTGGTGATAGGAGTCGCGGCTGCCGTGCTTGTTTTGTTCAACGGACGTATCGCGGGCATCAGCGGCATTCTCGGTAACGTGCTCGGCTCGCCGCAGACAGATGCGGGCTGGCGTCTCGCTTTTCTTGCAGGGCTTGTCGGGGCGCCCGTGTTGGCAGTGTTGCTCGGGCACCCGATAGCACCCGATATCCAGGCCGGATGGGGCGAAATACTCGTAGCAGGATTTCTGGTCGGTATCGGCACGCGTTACGCGAGCGGGTGCACGAGCGGCCATGGTGTCTGTGGGATCTCGCGTGGCTCCCTCCGTTCGGTCGTTGCGACGGCAACGTTCATGGCGAGCGGTATCTTGACCGTTTTCGTCCACAGGCATCTGCTGGGAGGCTGAGATGGGTTGGCTTACCGCACTACTTTCCGGGCTTCTTTTCGGAATCGGCCTGATGCTATCCGGCATGGCCAATCCGGCGAAAGTGCTCGGGTTCCTCGACATCGCCGGACGATGGGATCCGTCGCTGGCATTTGTAATGGCTGGGGCAATAGCCATCGGGGCCATTGCGTTTGCCTTTGCAAAGCGTCTGAAGAAATCCCTGCTGGGCTTGCCGATGTGGATTCCGAGCAGTTCGTCCGTTACCCTGAGACTGGTTCTCGGCAGCGCAGCGTTTGGCGTGGGCTGGGGGCTTGCGGGATTTTGCCCGGGTCCGGCGTTGGTCGCCCTGGGCGCAGGCTTTTCGAAGGCATGGGGTTTTGTGGCTGCGATGCTCGCCGGTATGGCTGTATTCGAGTTGATACGATGGTCGTCCGCTTCACCTGGTGTGTGAGTTGACATGTCAACTCGATTACGACGGCAAGCATTACGGCATTTGCAAGGCCGTCTGAAACACGCTACTTGAGCCAGACGCATAGGCTTATTCGACCCGATAGAGCCCGACACAGCCCAGATCCGTTCGAACAGCCAGCAAGCCGTCGTGCGTCCATGCAAGCGCAGCGGACTTTGCGACTTGATCGATTCGCAGCTCCCCATGCTTGCGCATCGTCGGCAATTCATACACATGAGCGAGGCCGCGGCTAAAGAAGGCCAGGCGGTCGTGTTCGGTGTCGATCGCGAAGTCGCCATCGCCCAAATCATTCAGATTCGGCCAAGTTGCAACAGGTTCACCCGACGCCAGTTCGAAGGCCATCAGGCGCCAGCGTCCATACTTCTCCTTGACGAGCACGCGTCGATCGTCTGCCGTGAAGGCGAGTTTGTTGACCATTTCAAAGTCGCCCTGAATGCTCGAGCGCAGCATCCCGCTCGTGATGTCATGAATAAGAATGTGGCCCGCCTTCGCGCAATGCGCCAGAAGAGCGCCGTCCGCGGAGAGTGCGCCGGTGAGCTGCGGGCTGTGGCCGGCATAGCGCTCCGGTTCGATGTTCAGGCGCAACAGGTCCTTCTCGCCGGCCAGATCGCGCACGACGAGTTCCGGTTCTTCGTACCACGCCGCGACCGCTCCCTGACAGTCCAGAAAGCTTGCCGGTGTCTTGTTCGGCGGTGTAAGCGCATCGATGCCGTTTGTTGTCGGGTCCCACACCCGGATCTGATGGTCGGCGCGAAACAGCACTGTTCGTCGCTCAGGCACGGGCATCAGTTTCCATACCAGGCTGTTCTGGCCAACAAATGCGAATGACTCACCGCTTCCATCGCGTGCGACTCGCCACAATGCATCGCCTTGCCTGGCATCGTCATATTGATTGACCAGCAAGCTTTCCTCAAACTCGGCAATGGCCAGCGCGCCCGTGTATCCACGGCCGAGATACCGCAGCATGCAGGGGGCGCCTGCTGTCGCATGGGGATCGGCGAGCACCATCCCCTTGCGCAGCCGTGAGCCTTCTTCTTTTTCAAGAAAGCGTCGCAAGGACAAATCGTCAGCGTGTGGCTTAACCATCTCCTTCGCCTTGCCAGGGGCGCCGGAAGTTAGCACGACATTCAAGCCATCGATCCGCGTAGCCCAGATTTTCCCCGTGGCTGGATCATGGAACATGCGAGTACGGTCCAATTTTCGTTCCTCGTTATGGTGTTGTGATTCTCAGGCCTGCGGCTTGCTCAGCGCTCCTTCGATTCGTGAGAGGATAAGGCAAAGATAACTGTATCAGGACAATCCGGGTCCTTTCCGAGACGGGATCGATGCACTGGGCCCGACGCCCGTGGCGATGCCGGGCTTTATAGTGAGCGCATTGGCACTCATCGGCTAGTTACTATCGGAAGACGATATGAAAACGACGGTTCTATCCAGTTGGAATCAGTTTATGGAATTGACATCCGGGCTCGATGGATGGGCGTTTCGTGGTCAGCAAAGCGCCGCTTGGCATCTCGAGAGTTCGCTGTCACGGTACATGCGCGCCTATGTGCATGACAAAAGCGAATGGCGCGGCCGTGAAGAGCGGGCCATTCGCGTGTTTCGGCGCAAGGCACACAATTTTCTCGACCATCCGGCGCTGCTGGTCAATGACTTGCGCTGTCTTGCGCTCATGCAGCACCACGGCGCACCGACGCGCCTCCTCGATTTCACGAAGAGCCCATTCGTGGCGGCATTTTTTGCGCTCGAGCGTGCCATCGACGATTCGGCGATTTTCGCGCTCAACACGCCGGCCCTCTGGAATAACCGGGCGCTGCCGCGAGCAAACCCCGGTCTCACGCGAGACGTCATCGATCCTCGCGTTGAAGGCCGCTTCGATCAGTACTTCTTTTGTAACTGCAACGAAGTGATTTGGTTCGGAGAGCCGACCGAGATGGACGATCGGTTAATCGCGCAGTCCGGCACGTTCGTTGTGCCTGGCGTCATCGACAAGCCGCTGCAGGAGATTCTCGACGGCTACGACACCAGCGAGGAGCTGCTGCATAAACTCGTGCTTCCCGCGACCGTCCGCGTGGATGCCATGAAATGGCTGTATCGGATGAATATCACCAATGCTTCGCTGTTTCCTGGCCTCGACGGGCTGGCCCGTTCGATCGCATTGGAACTGGAAATCGTCTGGCCCGGCATGATTGCGCTGCGCTGAATCAAGCTGGGGCGATTGCGTTCCCCGCATATCGCATCGATGCGGGGAACAACGGACGCTTTACTTCAACGCACGTCCGAAAACCTCTCCCAGTTCGGCATCTTCGACGATCGGCGCGATGTCGAGCTGCATCAAGTCGCTCCACATATATGCGAATTCGGTCAGCGCCTTCGCATCGTCAGTCTCCAGCAAGTCGAACCCGCCGTTGAGGTCCGCGCGTGTCCATCGGCCGAGCAATTTGACGCCGGCCGGCGGGAGTCCACCGGTGTTCTGAAATCGTTCGATCGCTTCGGCCCGGGACTGCGTGTTCGGGGCCCAGGTAAACGTCAGCATGAATTTCATGATTAGCCCCCTCGCTTTCGACACCGATCAAAATCCGATGTCCGTGTGGGTCGGAGAATCGGATGCGTGGCGCCGTCGTCCGCTGATGTCCGATCCGGGTGACGACGTTCAATTTATTGTAGTCAACGCCACGCGCTTGTTCGGCGAGAGGGGGCGGCAGGTAACGAAATTTTGTCGGCAGATGCTCGATATTCGGCGATTTGCCAAAAAAAGAAAGACTGTAACTGCTATTGATTGCCGCCCAGATGATCGCCCAAGCGCAGACGATCCGCCTTGATCCAGCCTTCGAACGGGTCCTCGCCGGGCTTGCTGCTCACGTACATGATCTGGTACCAGTCCTTGAACGGCTTGTAGACCGTCACACTGTCGCCGGGAACGATAAACGTGCGCTTGGTCATGCACTGAGAAGCGGGAGCCGTATAGAAGTAGGCACGCCCCTGTCCGGTGACTGTCGCTGAAAGCGGCGGCCTGAAATTGTCGCCGGCACCGCCGACTGCTTCGTTGAGTCGTCGGCAGTCGACCGGACCTTTTGCATCTGCATACGGTATCGTCAAACCCATCCACAAGCCGAGCATGGCAAGCAACGCGTACAGAGGCGCCTTTGTCGCTAACGGCCGTTTGCAACGATGTACGGTTTTTTGCATTTGCTCCCGGTTCACGATTCTGGTTTCCTTATTGGGGGCTTGTTGCCTTTCCAACGACCTTATACGCCGTTCGCTCTCAGCCGCGCGTCGTACCAGCGAGCGAACTGCTCCAGTGCGCCTTCCGTGTACTTCGAGTATGGCCCCGGAATATACCCCGGATCTTGCGTTCCGTTGTGTGTGTTGCCGACGAGTTCCGCGTCTTGCTGCGTCGTAGCGATCCAGACTTCGGTCAGCTTTTTCAGATCGTAATCGACGCCTTCGACCGCGTCTTCATTCACGAGCCACACCGTGCGCACACGAGTCTTGTCCGGCGCGAGCGGAAGGGCGTAGGCGATCACCGCGTGGTCGCTCATCACGTGTGTCCAGGAGTGATGCCCCCACAGATGCACGTCGCCAAGATCGCGGCGCTGCAGATTGCCCAGCAGTTTTGTGCTGGCAACCTTGGTGTCCATCGTCTGCGACTCGCATTCCCCTGCGATCACGAGACGCTGCGAGCGGAAATTCGTTTCGACGCTCTCATCGACCGATTCGAACGGTTCGCAAACATAGCCGTCCTTTTCCCACTCTTCCTTGCGGGCGGCATTGCGCGCGAGGTATTGCTCGTAGTCGCGCAGCGACTCCTCGCTTTGGCCATCGGGGCAAAAGCCGAAGTCGTGCGCGAGAAACGACTGTGTCAGCTCGGGGTGCGTGCCGCCGCAGTGGTAACACTCGCGGTTATTCTCCATCACGAGCTTCCAGTTGCCGTTCTCGACGATGTCCATCTCATACGCGATCTTCGTGCGCTGCATGTCGTGGGGTGCGAAGCGCGGTGTCATGACCGTCTCGAGCTTCGAGATGTCAGCCGGAGGTTCGTCGGCAAGACAAATATAGATATGCGCGCCGACCACCTTGATATGGACGGGCAGCAGGCTCCGGCAATTCGTATCGAATTCCTTGCCCATGTGGGTCGCATGGCGCAGGCTGCCGTCCAAGTCATACGTCCACTGGTGATAAGGGCAAACCAGCATGCCAACGCTGGCTTTGCCGGCGTTCTTCATGAGGCGCGAACCGCGATGTCGGCAGACGTTCCGGAAAGCGCGGATGTTCTCGTCGTCATCGCGCACGATCAGGACCGAGGCCTTGCCGATATCGACCGCGAACACGTCGCCCGGCTCAGGAACGTCAGCCGTTACCGCGACGAGAATCCAAAGTTTGTGAAAAAAGACGTCCATGTCCGTTTCGAACACGTCTTGTCGTCCGAAAAGCTCGCCAGGCATCCCGTGGCCGGGTTCCCGGCTGTCGAGCAGTTCACTGTGGGTCTTGATGGGGCTGGCAGACATCTGTTTCTCTCCAATGGATTGTTTTTCCCAATGCACTCGCATCGAGCCATGAGGCGAGTATTGGAGCGGCGAGCCCTAGCGTCAACGCGCTTTATTCTTCGCATCGCATTACTTTATGTTATGCACGGGGTTGCAGAGTTTCTGTAGTCTTTCAGAACGATTCCGCGGCAGTTGCGGGACCGATGAGACCGATAAACAGCAGATCAAAATGACCAAGGGAACCAAGGGTTATCGACGAATCGTGCCGTCCCTCACCGCGCTCGTTGAGTTCGAGGCGGTGGCCCGCTTGAGTAGCTTTACTCGCGCGGCGGCCGAACTGGGGGTCACCCAGGCGGCCGTTAGCAGGCAAGTGCGGTTTCTCGAGGACGCGCTCGGCGTGCGCCTGTTCTATCGGTTGCATCGCTCGATCGCACTGACCGACGAGGGCCAGGCGCTTTATGTCGTCATTGCGGAATCGATGCAGAAGATCGCCGGGGTGTTCGACCGTCTGTCGATCGGCCCGGAGCAGCAGGAGCTCGTGCTCGCGTCGACCGCGCCCTTTGCGCGACTGCGGTTGCTGCCCAGGCTGCCGAATCTCCGGCGACTCGAGCCACCGTTGCAGCTGCGGTTGACCACGCAGATGTTTACGGCGGACCTCCGTCATGTCGAAGTCGATGTTGCAGTGCGTTACGGCGATGGAAATTGGGGTGACGGCACCGCTACGCTGCTGTTCGACGAAGAAGTGTTTCCCGTTTGCTCTCCGGGTTTCCTGGAGGAACGCGAGGTATCGGAATCGCTCGAGGCGCTTGCCGCGCTTCCGCTGATCGAGTCGGACTCAACGTATGAGGGATGGATGGGCTGGGAAGCGTGGTTCCGGTCGGCGGGGCATCGCCCGGCTAAGCTGAATTACGTGCTTCGGGCGAGCCTGTACACGGACGCCGTCGATGCGGCGCGGTATGGTCAAGGTGTCGCGCTGGGCTGGAGCCGGCTCGTGCACGATCTGCTGGCGAAGGGTGAACTCGTCCGCTTGACGGGCGCGTCGTGCAAACCGCGCGATGCCTACTTCGTCGTCGTTCCCCATGGTCGCACGATGACACCCGCCATCATGCGATTGATCGAGTGGTTACGGGAAGACGTCCCGGCTGGCTAAATTTAGAGGAAACTTATGCGACTGGAAACACAGGAAGCCTTTTCTATTGCGCGGCAGGCCGTGCTCGATGCTGGTGCGAACGACGCCATCGCAACTTCACTGGCCAATGCCGTCGTCTCCGCCGAATGGGCGGGTAGTCGAGCGGTCGGCTTCGCTCATCTTCCCGACTATCTGGACGGATTCGCGCAAGGGCGTATTTCCAGGTCTGCCGAACCGACGATCACCTCGCCGGCTCCCGCGCTGACGCAGGTTGACGCGCACGGAGGCATCGCGCAGCTTGGCTTCGATCGCGCGTTCGACCAGATTGTCGAGCGCGCCAATGCATTGGGAGTCACCGTTTTTGCCCAGGTGAACAACTTTACTGTCGGTGAACTGGGTTACTACCCACGGCGTCTTGCTGAACAGGGTCTCGTAGCACTGGCCGTGACCAACGCCACCGCACAGATGACGACGCTCGAAAGCCGCCGACCTGTCTATGGAACCAACCCGATGGCATTCGCAGCGCCGCGTAACGGAGGTAAGCCCTTCGTGATCGATCAGGCTTCGAGTGCGACGGCTTTCGTCAGCGTGCGGCAGGCCGCCGAGCGTGGCGAGCCCATACCCGAAGGGTGGGCGGTCGATGCAAACGGCGAACCGACTACCGATTCGAGGAAAGCCGTCGAAGGACTGCTGCTTGCCTTCGGCGGTGCGCGAGGAGCCAACCTCGCACTGATGGTCGAAATCATGGCGGCGGGTATGACCGGCGGCAATTGGTCAATGGATGCACCATCGTATGCGATGGGAGGCGATTGTCCGGCGGTGGGTCTCTTCATTATTGCGATCAAGCCGGATCTGCTCGTGCCGGACTTCGCCGGCAGACTATCAGCGCAACTCGAACGACTGGCGGGGCAGGGCGTCAGAATTCCTGGCAGCCATCTCAATGTCACCGAACTCGACGTTCCCGACGCTCTGCTGTCGCGAGTCCGCGAATTCAATAGGGCTTGAGTGTTGCGAGGGGTGGGGGCGTTCGTACAATCCGATCTCCGCCGATTGGTCCGCGGCATATGGATGGCCCGGACCAGCGTCTTCACTGCCACGCTTACAGCCAGGCCGTTTCGAAACTGCAGTCGGTGAGAGAAACGCAACCGTGCTCTGCGAGCGCGACCTGTTGTTCGAGTTTGACGCCCTGCGTGCCGCCTTCGGCACCGATGTAGCTTTCGACGCACACCGTCATGCCTGTTTCGAATCGACCGTCGTAACCCGCAGTCTCCCAATCGACTTGGTGCGCAATCGACGGATACTCGTCCACCATTCCGATGCCGTGCGCGAGGCAGCAGTACCGGTTCTTGACGAATTGATCGGGAATCTTCCAGGCCTTTTCGGAGAATTCTCTGAACGTCATGCCCGGTTTCAGGAGGTCCATATTGAAGTGGACCTGCGAGTAGGCAAGCTCGTACAACTTGCGCTGCTCGTCCGATGGGCGGCCATCGCCTACGCGCCAGGTGCGCGAGATATCCGAGCAGTAGCCGTTCGGCCCGACCATGTCCGTATCGAAGGCGAGCAGGTCGCCGTTCTGCAGGACGCGAGAAGAACACTCGTGCATCCACGGATTCGTCCGGTCGCCGGACGCGAGCAGCCGCGTTTCGATCCACTCTCCGCCGTTGCGGATGTTTTCGTAGTGAAGGCTGGCCCAAATCTCGTTTTCGGTGATGCCCGGCCGGAGCTCGCGCCGCATGCGCTCGATACCCTTCTCGGCGGTACGCAACGATTCCTCCATCAAGACCAGTTCGCCCGACGACTTGATCAATCGTGCAGTCTCCATCAGGTCCTGGCCGTCGAGCAGCGTGAAGCCGTTCTTTTCGAGGTAGGCGGTGCCGAATGGGTCGAGCCGATCGACTGCGAGACGGCGCTCGCCCGGCGCGTGCTTTTGAAGGGCATCGACGATCTCGGCACCCCACGTCTGCGCGCGTTGCTCGGCTTCGGGGCCCGCGTTGAAGAACGTCCAACTGATCGGGCTGCGCAGTTCCACGTCGAGATTCAGCCCGTCCCATATGTGGTCGCTGCTATGAAACTCCCATGCGACGATCCGGCCGTTTGATAAAACCATGACGTATCGCGCCGGATTGCGGCCGCACCACACTTGCATGTTGGACGTGTCGGACGCATAGCGAATGTTTACCGGGTCGTAGAGCAGGATCGCCGGCACCTTGTGCTTCAGCAGTTGCTCCTGCACTCGGGCAAGCCGATAGGCGCGTACGTCCCGCAGAATCGCTTCTTTGTCGCAGGGTGTGACTGCTTCGCGTGCACCGTGGAACCGATCGTTCGCCATGCTGCGTCTCCTGGGGATGATTGGATGTGTGTTGTTTTCGTTGAACCAGCAGGGCCAACGGCGCTCATGGCCCGTTCGACAGAAGCCACCGACTGCGTGAGTAGTTGTGCGTCGCTCGGCTACAGTTCGAGCACTAGGTCGGAGGTGGGGCGGCTGCAACAGAGCAGGCGGAATCCCTTTTGAATCTCGCGTTCGCGAATGCCCCCTTGATGTTTCATCTCCACTTCGCCGTCGAGCACCTTGGTCTTGCAAGTGCCGCAGATGCCTTGGCTGCAAGACGAGGGAACGGCGACGCCAGCCTTTTTCGCGGCGGCGAGCACGGTCTCGGAGGCGCTCATCGTGAACGTCCTGGACGAACGCGAAAGCTTCACGGTAAACGTTTCTTGAGACGCGTCGCCGTTGCGCGCGACCGGTTCCGCTGCAGCTGCAGCTGTAGCCGCAGTCGCGGCGCCCGCGTTGATGTCGAAGCTTTCCTGGTGGTAGCGTGCCGGGTCGTGCCCACCTTCGCGCAGCAATGCGCTGACGGCGGTCATGTAGCCTGCGGGGCCGCAAGTGAAGACTTCGCGCTCGGCGTAGTCCGGCACCCATTCGGAGAGAAGCTGCAGACTGAGTCGACACGTGGGCCCTGTCCAGTCTGCTTCGTCGCCGGTGCCTTCGCAAAGAAAGAACGTGCGAAGGCGGGAAGACAGAGCGACGAGCCGCTCCAACTCTTTCCGAAAGATGATGTCGGCCGGTGTCCGGGCGCTATGGACGAACACGATGTCGCGATCGAGTCCGAGGTCGATGCTCGCCCGCGTCATCGACATGAGCGGCGTCACGCCTGAACCGGCTGAGAGATAGAGCGACTTGGTTGCGCCGGGCGCCGCTGTCGGTGTGAAACTGCCGGAGGGGCCATAGGCGCGCAATTGGCTATCGGGCTTCATGTTGTCGTGAAGCCAATTCGACATGACACCGCCCGGCACGCGCTTGACGGTGATCGTAAGCAAGTAGGGGCGCGTCGGCGGCGACGATATCGTGTAGCAACGCTGGACCGGTTGACCTCGTACGCTTGCGGACACGGTCATGAATTGACCCGGTTCGAAGCGAACGGGCGAGCCGTCGCCCACACGGAATTCGAAGCTTTTGACGTCGTGTGTCTCGTCGACTACGCGGCAACATGTCAGGATCTGTTCCTCGCCGCTGGCCCAAACCTTCGTGCCGGACTCCCAAGTGCCGATGTTCGAAAGACGATCTTCCACTTGCTGTGCAGGGGCGAGCATTCTATCCACCGAGTTCATAGCTCAATTCAGTTGTGACGCCTTGCGCTCATTCTGCTGGCTACCAGCGCGAGAAGTGCTCAACGTGCGTTGTCGTGAATGGCGAAAGCGGGACGCGGTTCGGCAGGGGCCATCTGGCTCTTCTTCTGATATCGCCGGGGAGGTTCAGAGTGCCTTCGCCGTGATTCGAGTATTGGTGGGGGCGAAGGCAGCGTCAATGCGCTTTATTTTCGATGCCGCATTACTTTAGGTTATGCGTCAAATGACGGCATAGCTGACAGTCGCGAAGCGCAGTCAAGCCCACCAAAGGGAGCCCTAGCGGTGTTCCAGGCTCACGGACCCCCGCGAAGGGTCTAGCGAAGCTCGGCGACGAGCGCGTCAGCCCCCTTGTCGACGCCGGTCTTCGCGGCGCCCAGCGATCCGAAGGCTGCCACGAGGTTCATGGCATTCGGATATTGCTTCGACACATAGGCCTTCAGCAGGTGGCCGTTGCTGCTGTCATAGATTTCCACGGCGTACGACACCGAGCCGCTGAACGCGCCCTGGCCGCCGCGCACGGACTGCACGCCGTTATAGAGATTGCCCGCCAGATCGAAATGCATGAACTGCCCAACCAGCAGTTTTGTTTTTTCCGCGCCGGTCAAGGTCAGCTTGATGCGCAGCGTGTTGGGGCTCGGCTGCTGCGCGATTTGAAAGCGAGTGGCCAGTTTTTCCGAAAACTTTTTACCCATGTAATCGGCAAGCAAAGCGCGGTCGTCGGCCTTCAGGTCGCCAAATTGGTTGTCACTGCCCTGATACACGACGACCGGATCCAGCAGAACCTGCGTGTATCGCGACCAAACCGTGGCGGCGGTGTATTTGTAAGGCACTTTCGCGGCATCCTCGTCGTGGTTTTGCCGCAATTGTGCGGATGAGGAGATGCCAGAGTAGGGAACGGGCTGCACGCCAGCGCATGCTGACAAGACCAGGATAGCCGTGGCGGCGACAAGAAGCGGGACGACTTTCTTTTTGAGCATTTGCTTTCCTCGAGGGCAGTGGGAGCCGGGGAACCCTTTGGTTCCGGGCGGAATCGACGAGACCGAACGGTAGCACCGCAACGTTTCTATGTAAACCGTCTAGACGGATTGTTTTTGTGGCGAATGCGACGGTACAATAGCGCCGGCCGGCTTGAATAGCCCTCACGCCCCGCCGCAATCGTCGCGGCGTAATTGATATCGACCATGGATAATCAGACACGCTCGGAGATATCCCGCAGGAAAGCAATCGAAGCTGCGCTCACCATCCTTGCGCGGGATGGTGTTGGAGGACTGACGTTCGATTCATTGTCGCGTGAAAGCGGCATCAGCAAGGGTGGCCTTCTGCATCAGTTCAAAACGCGGCATGGCGTGTTATGCGCGCTTCTCGACTATCAGCGGCAGCAGTTCGAGCAGATCGCGACCGACTATCTGGCGAAGGAGGGCTCCAGCAAGGACGAACCGATCCTCGCGGCCCAGATAGCGATTTACAGGGAAGCCATCAAACAGCCATCTTCCGTTGCCCGCGCAGGGCTTGCCGCCCTGATCGAAAGCCCGACGCTCCGTGAAGAACTCAAGACCTCGGACAAGGCGGTCATGCAAGCCTTGCGAGACGACGCGGCCGACCCGGATTTGTCGATGTTGCGATACTTCGCGGCCAGCGGCATCGCTTTTCATGCCTTGCTGGGCATGTCGGCATTGAGCGAGTCGGTACGCAAGAGATTGTTCGACCGGCTTCTCGACGAAAAGCAGTGGGGGGCTTCGACATCGCAACCGATGCGCCGCACCCCTCGACGCTCAGACTGACTCGCTGCTGCGGGTCGATCGTCTGCCTCGAGTTGGGTTGCCTTTAGCCGCTACCGCACGCTGCTTCGCCGGGAACCAGAGCAGCATCACGAACGGAATGATGCGCAACATCAGTTTCCGCGTGACCCGATGCTCGAGGTCGATGCTCATGTCTCCACCTTAAGAGGTACAACTTTTAATGGCAGCGCCGCTGCATACGGCGCGCTCTATCCTGCATCTGCGGCTGGGCTCATGCCCTAGGCTGTCGCCTCGCTGGCCGCGACGATTGTGCAGATCGCCTCGGTGACTTGCGCCGTGGTCGCACTGCCTCCGAGGTCCCCGGTGTGGAGTTTTGGATTCGCCGTGACGGCTTCGATTGCGTGCATGAGGCGCTTCGCGGCATCGAACTCGCCGAGATGCTCGAGCATCATGACGGCGGACCAAAAAGTGCCGATGGGATTGGCCAGGCCTTTGCCCATGATGTCGAATGCCGAGCCGTGGATCGGCTCGAACATCGAGGGGTAGCGGCGCTCGGGATCGATGTTGCCTGTCGGCGCGATACCGAGGCTGCCGGCCAGCGCGGCAGCGAGATCGCTGAGAATGTCCGCGTGCAGATTCGTCGCGACGATCGTATCGAGCGATGCCGGCCGATTGATCATGCGTGCCGTCGAAGCGTCGACGAGTTCCTTGTCCCACTTGACGTCGGGAAACTCTGTCGAAATCTGAAGCGCCACCTCGTCCCACATGACCATCGCGTGTCGCTGCGCGTTGCTTTTGGTAATGACGGTGAGTTGCTTGCGCGGGCGCGACCGGGCAAGCCGAAAAGCGAACCGCATGATGCGCTCGACGCCGGCGCGCGTGAGAATCGATACATCCGTCGCCGTCTCGATCGGATGACCTTGATGCACGCGCCCACCGATGCCGGAGTACTCGCCTTCGGAGTTCTCCCGCACGATGACCCAATCGAGGTCTTCCGGCCTGCATCGTTTGAGCGGCGCATCGATGCCGGGCAAAATGCGCGTGGGCCGTACGTTCGCGTATTGATCGAGCCCCTGGCAGATTTTCAGGCGTAGCCCCCACAGCGTGATGTGATCGGGAACGTCGGGATCTCCCGCGGAGCCGAACAGGATGGCATCCTTGCCGCGCAGCGCGTCAAGACCGTCGGGCGGCATCATGACGCCGTGCTTGCGATAGTAGTCGGCGCCCCAATCGAAGTCCTCGAATTCGAATGCGAACCGCTCGGCGGTCTTCGCGAGCGCTTGGAGCACTTGTTTGCCGGCGGGGATCACTTCCTTGCCTATGCCGTCGCCGGGAATCGCCGCGATACGGTACGTCTTCATGTTGCGTCCTCGAAACGTTGTGTTCAGGACGCCAAACTTAACGCAACCTCCAGTGCAGTAGCCGATGCTAAACTCAAAGCATTCTTAACTTTAATTCACAAGTCGTGCCATGTCGGAAACCGTTCTTCCGTCCGATCTGAGCTTCTTTTCGACGCTCGCGGCTTCGGGGAGCCTCAGTGCCGCCGCGCGCGAGCTCGGACTGACAGCGGCTGCCGTCAGCAAGCGGCTCACTCAGATGGAGCGGCGCGCCGGTGTTGCGCTCGTCAATCGCACCACTCGGCGCATGATGCTGACGCCGGAAGGCGAACTCTATCTCGCGCATGCGCGCCGCATTCTCGACGAGATAGGCGAGCTCTCGGAATTGCTCGGTAGCGTCAAAAAGACGCCGAAGGGATTGCTGCGCGTCAATGCGACGCTCGGTTTTGGGCGAAGCCATATCGGGCCGGCGATATCGCGCTTCGTCGTGCAGTACCCGCAGGTATCGGTGCAGCTTCAGCTCTCGGTAACGCCGCCGCCGCTGACAGAGGACACTTTCGATGTTTGCATCCGCTTCGGTGAGCCGCCCGATACACGCGTGGTGGCCCGCAGGCTCGCGCTGAATCGCAGGCTTCTATGCGCAGCGCCGTCTGATATCGCCTCGCACGGTATGCCGGCGAGCGCGCGCGATCTGGCGAAGCACAACTGTATCGGCATTCGCCAGGGCGACGAAGCCTACGGTGTATGGCGGCTCACGTCGGGGAGAGGGGCTGCGCGCAAGACGGAAACGGTGAGAATCAACGGCAACCTCACGACAAACGATGGCGAGATTGCCGTGAAGTGGGCGCTCGACGGTCACGGCATCCTCATGCGCGCCGAATGGGACATCGATGAGTACCTGGCCGATGGACGGCTCGTCGCCGTTTTGCCGGGGTATGACACGCCGAGCGCTGACATCTACGCTGTCTATGCGCAGCGGTTTCAGATGTCTACGAGGATTCGTGCATTTGTCGATTTTCTGGCGCTGCACTTGGAAGGCGCGCGTAACGCCTGTCGTTGATGCGTATAGCCGCCGAGTCGCATTTTCTCGAGCATAAGACGGCTTTATATTGCGCGACGCTCGTTTCGTTTCCGCCACGATACGCTTAGGCGCATTCCAACCACCTTGTGTGAAACTCAATTCAACCTCGAGAGGCCCCCATGCGGCTCGGATTTATCGGAACCGGCGTCATCACAAAAGCGATCGTTACCGGCCTCATTCGTTCCGGCCTGCCGTTCGATCGCATAGCGCTGTCGCCGCGCAACGCTGAGACGGCAGCGGAACTCGCTGCGCTGGATCCGCGCGTCAAAGTGTGTACGAGCAATCAGGGCGTGCTCGATGCGTCGGATATCGTATGTATTGCCGTCGTGCCGCAAATCGTCACCGAAGTCCTGTGCGAGCTTCGTTTCGAAGCGCGGCAGCAGGTCATCACTTTCGTTCCCGGGACATCGATCGAGAAATTGAGCCGGCTTGTTCGGCCCGCGAGCAAGCTTGTTCGCGCGATACCGTTGCCGGCGGTTGCCGATGGCAAAGGATCCACCGCAATCTATCCGCCCGATGGCGTCGCCAAATCCCTATTCTCGGCGCTTGGCGAGGCGGTCGAGGTCGAAAGCGAACATCAGTTCGACGCATTGCACGCCGTCACGGCGACGATGGCGAGCTTCTACGCGGTGCTCGAACAGCAAGCATCATGGTTAACTCGACAAGGGCTCCCCTACGGCGCGGCACGCGCCTTTCTGTCCGGGTACTGTGTTGGACTGGCGCACGAAACGACTCGGACCGAGCAATCGTTTGCGGAGATGATCGAGTACCTCATGACGCCGGGTGGTTTGAATGAACAGCTGCATGCCGAGCTTTCTTCCCTTGGCGCCTACGCTCACTATGGCGATGCGCTCGATCGAGTGTTCGCCCGCGTTCAAGGTCGGGCATAGCGGGGTAACGCTGGAATTTGGCATCGATCAGAAATGATCATGGCGGCCGCCGTTGGGCGCCCAAGGCAACGCAGTACTTAAGCGCTGCTTATGAACAGGCTAAGCGCCGCTTTCGCTAGCGAAGGCGCGATGCGCCTTCCACTACCTTGGATTGATCTCCGTTTGTGCAGACATCGACGCATTGCCTGCAAGGGTAGCCGGACAAGAGAGCGATGCGAACCTGAGGGACCCATGATGCAGAACACGGCTTACGGACAGATCTTCCGCTCCGACTCGCCGATCCTCCTCGTCACGCCGCACGCGGGTGCCGGTATTCCTGACGATTTGCTCAGGTATGCGGCCTGGCGCGACGTTCAAGGGCGAGTGGCTGATCCCGCGGGACTCGCGCTGCAGGCGGTGGCGCCGAACTGCGGGGTGTCGCTTATCTCGGCCCGCTATCACCCCTGCGTGATCGACTTCAACGTGCCGGCTTCCGGCCGGCCTTTGTCGCGCCGCTTGAATCGCAATGGGTTGTGCCGGACTCATACGGCGGCAGGTCAACCGCTGTACGATCCGGGTTGCGAGCCGGACGATGCGCAGGTCGACGCGCGTGTCAAAACGTGCTGGGTTCCCTTTCATGAGGCGGTTGCCGCGGAGCTATCGCGCCTTCGATCGCGCCACGACAATGTGTTGTTGCTGGTGTTTCATGCGAGTTTCTGGTTATCACCCTATCGTGATCGATTCGATGCGTCCGACTGTAACGTCGGCACCGCGCGCGGCAAGGCTTGCGATCGGCGGCTCGTCTCGTGCCTGACGGAGCAGGCCAAGGCGCACGAGCACTCATGGGTGGTCAACGGCAGGATGGCCGATGCGTTTTCCGCCGAACATTATGGCAACCCCGAGGGGGGCGTCCATGCGATGGAGGTCGAGGTGGCCGGCCGCTGGCGGGCGGAACTCGAGCGCCTCAGGCTGCAAGGGGAAGACGGAGGAATACGGCCGAGCGCGTTCTGGGCGGCGCTATTCGGCGCGCTCGAAGCGGCGCTGCGCGGCTTGCCGCCCGTGCGTGAAGACATCGGCCTTGCGGCACGGGCCCATGGCAGCGCAGACTAATGCTGCGCGAGTCAGCACGTGCCGCTCGCGACGACGTCCGTGCTACCTTCCGATGCCACCGCGCAGCCAACCATGAAAGAAAGCGTCCCTGAACAATACCCCGACTGGAGCCTGTTGGCGAGTTGGGTCGCCGTCGTCGAGGCCGGCTCGATCTCTGACGCCGCCGATAGGCTTGCAATCTCGCAGGCTGGCGTCTCGCAACGCATCAAGGCGCTCGAAACATTACTCGACACGACGTTGCTCGATCGCACGACGCGTCCGGCTCGTCCGACGGCTGCGGGACAACGTTTGTTCGAGCACGCCACCGTGCTGCTCACCGGGGCCGATGAGATGGTGGAAAGCGTACGCAATGTCACGCGGGCGAAGCGCGTGGTGGTGCGGCTGGGGTGTGTCGACTCGTTCGCGGCGACGATCGGCCCGATCATCATCAAGGCGCTCACCGGCACATCGCACCAGATCCGTTTGTGGTCCGGCATCACGCCCACCCTCGATGCGCAGCTCGAGGCACGCCAACTCGATATGGCGGTGACGACCAACGGTATTTCTCAAGCGCCGGGTATTCGCCGGCAGAAGCTGTTTTCCGAGCCGTACTTCGTCGTCTTGCCGGCAAGCTTCGAGGTGGACCGGTTCACAACGCTTGCCGATCTGAGCCGCAACCTCCAATTCATCCGCTACAGCGCGCGCTCGGTGATCGGGCAGCACATCGATGCCTATCTCGCCTCCAACTCGGAACATATCGAGCGCACCTGTGAGTTCGACGCGACCGATCCCATGCTGAGTCTCGTTGCGGCGGGGCTCGGCTTTGCGGTCACGACGCCGTTATGTCTATGGCAGTCCAGACACTACGTGCCGGATGTGCGCGTGGTTCCTCTTTCGTCGTTCTCTCGGCATGGGCGGTCCTATCACGGGCTGAGTCGCTCGTTCTTCCTGGCGTTTAGAGAAAACGAACTGGGCCACCTCCCCGCGGATATGTATGAGTTGTTGCGGCAGTCCTTCGAGCGCCAGGTATCGCGCGATATCGCCAAGGCGCTGTCGCTCAAGCAGGAACAGATTTGCCTGCCCGACGAAGCCTAGCCGGTCGTCATGCGGATCATGATGTATTGCATAACCAACGTGAATGTTCCATCCCCTAGTTTTACGGCGGCATAGATTGCCTTTACATGTCATCGACGACAGAGCGTGAAGGGAATTTTTGACACGCGTCTTCCATAACGAAGAGACATGCGAGCGTGAAATGCACGCGAGTGCGTTGAGCGTTCGAATTGGTGTGCTGGCACTTGCCCGGCCATTCTTCGGAATGGTAAGGAAGCGGGAAACGCTGCCCAGCATAAGGGTGGAGACATCGGAAAATCACTTGGTGAGGCTTTAAATGCGCAGCTCTTTGAAGATATTGGCTCTGGTCGCGATGGGCATGGGGATGGCGACGGTGCATGCCACTGCATCCGAACTTGTTTTTGCGTCGTGGGGCGGATCGTATCAAGACGCACAAAACGTGACGACGATTAAACCGTTCGCGTCGAAATCGGGTGCTCAGGTCAAGATGGATACCTACAACGGCGGCATCGCTCAGATCCGAAGCCAGGTCGAGACGAACAATGTCACGTGGGACGTCGTCGATATGCAGTTGTCCGATGCTACGCGTGCGTGCGACGAGGGCCTGCTCGAGAAGGTCGATCCGACCACGCTGGGCGCGGCGGCCAAGTCCGATTTCGCGCAGGGCGGCATTTCGGATTGCATGGTGGGTAACGTCGCATGGTCTACGGTAATCACGTACAACAAGAACGCGTTCAAGGGGGCCGAACCGACCAAGATCGCCGACTTCTTCGATCTCAAGAAATTCCCGGGCAAGCGAGCGTTGCGCAAGTCTCCGGAAGGCGCGCTCGAATGGGCGCTGCTGGCAGACGGTGTTGCGCCGGCGGATGTCTACAAGACGCTTTCCACCTCTGCGGGTGTGAACCGGGCATTCAAAAAGCTCGATACGATCAAGTCGTCGATCGTATGGTGGGAAACCGGCGCGCAACCGCCCCAGTTGCTCGCGGACGGTGAAGTCACGATGTCGAGTGCTTATTGCAACCGCATCTATACGGCGATCATGCAGGACAAGAAGCCGTTCGGTTTCCTGTGGGATGGCGAGGTCAAGAATATCGAAGGCTACGCGATCGTGAAGGGTTCCAAGAACGCGAAGGCGGCACAGGATTTCGTCCGCTTTGCGACGTCGACCGAATCCCTCGCGAAGCTGGCGTCGGCAACGGCCCTTGGGCCGATGCGGCAGTCGTCGTTGGCGCAGGTCGATAAGAAGGTCGCACCGTACCTTCCGACCGCGCCGCAAAACCAAAAGGGCGCAATCACGTCCGACGTGGCATTCTGGGCGGATCACTCCGACGATCTGAACCAGAAGTTCGCGGTGTGGCTGGGACAGAAATAAGCGGCCGAGGCTGATCGCTTATTTCATTGAAGCCGTGGCGGGTTCGGGTGTCTCCTTGATATCCCGCTCCGCTACGGCTTCCTTTTTTTGTTAGTTGTCCGCACCTCGAAATTCCAGTCGTCTTGAAGCTCTACATCAGGGTTTTTGATGTTGGAGCGACTTTCACGCTTGCATACGCAATATGGACGCAAATCGGTTCGTTCGATGATCCCGATCATGCGGGTCGCATGGTCCGATCAGCAGCGATACGTTCCGTCATTGGGCCGCAAGGCGCTGATTGCGTCGTGCGGCTTGCGTTTCGACCGTGGAGTCACTGCATGAATACCCAGCGCCCTTCGGGGCAGGAAACTGCTGCCGGAAAGTTTCCCACGTATTACGATGGTTCGGGTTGGAATGCCATGTTACCGGTGCGGGCGAGAGGCGGTTCGACCCACGTTCGGCGATTCGGCACGATTGTGATCGGGGGTGGATATACCGGTCTGGCTGCGGCACGTCGTATTGCTGAACTGCGTCCGGAAGAACAGGTCTTGGTGTTGGAAGCGTCTACGATTGGAGAGGGCTCTTCCGGTCGAAATTCGGGCTTCATCATCAGCGTGCCGCACAACACGAAAATGGCGGGACACACTAGTCCCGTCGAAGTCGCGCGTAAGCAGATTCGGCTGTATGAAGCCGGCTTGAAATGGCTCGAGCAGCTCGTTCGCGAGCACGGGATCGACTGCAACTGGAACCCGGCCGGGAAGTTTCATGCGGCCGCCGGCGATTCGGGCGTCGAGAGCCTTCGCGCCTCGATCGCTCAATATCAGGAGTGGGGCGTCAGCTACGAGGAATTCGATCGCGATGCGCTGCGGCAGAAACTTGGAACGAGCTACTACCGGTATGGCTATCACTCCCCCAACAATGTATTCGTTCAGCCAGCTGCGTTGATTCGCGGTTTGGCTGATTCGTTGCCAGATAATGTCGTTCTGCTGGAGGGCGAGCCAGTTGTTTCGCTTAGCGGATCGTCACCATTCCAGGTTGCCACCACGCAGGCACAATACGTAGCCGATCGGGTCGTTCTGGCCAACAATGGGTTCGCGAAAGAGCTGGGCATCCTGCGCGACAGACTCATCACGATCTTCACCTACGCCGCATTGACTCCAGAGCTGCCTGAGGTCGAATTGAACAAGCTTGGGGATGCGCCGGAATGGGGAGTCATTCCCGCAAACCGTCTCGGGACGACACTCCGGCGCGTACAGGGCGGCCGGTTTATGGTGCGCAGCGCCTATTCGTACGAACGGGAGCAGTCGACAGCCGATACGCTCGCTCAATTGACGGACAGCTATCGGCGCCGCTATCCGAACATGAAGTCCCACGGGTTCGAGTACGTGTGGGGCGGCACAACGGCGCTGACTCGCAATGGCGCGACGTACTTCGGCGAATTGCGTCCTGGTTTGTTCGCATCGCTAGGGTGCAACGGAGCCGGCGTGCTGAAGGGCAGTACTTACGGCAAGCTGCTGGGCGAAATGGCCATGGGCTCGCAGTCTTCGTATTTGTCGGATGCGCTGAGTCTGGAGGGGCCGAGCTGGTTGCCTCCGGAACCGTTTCGCCGGATCGGCGTCGTTTCCGCCATCAAGTACCAGGCCGCGCTCGCGGGTCCGGAGCGTTGATCGTTTTGTTCTTTGTCTTATCGAGGGAAATCGAAGATGCCGGAAATCAAGCGTAGTCACGTAGGGAAGCGCCTGTCGGAAGTCGCTGTGTACCAAGGCACGATCTATTTGGCTGGACAGGTGCCCACCGATGTTTCCCAAGACATGGCAGGGCAGACTCGGCAGGTCCTGGCCGCTATCGATTCTCTGCTTACGCAACACGGATCGGACAAGTCTCGCATTCTTTCCTGCCAAATTTTTCTTTCAGACATGTCGCAGGTGGCAGCAATGAATGAGGTGTGGGATGCGTGGGTGGTACCGGGGCACACTCCGCCCCGTGCAACAGTGGGAGCGGTGTTGGCTTCGCCCGAAAAGCTCATCGAAGTCGTCATCGTCGCTTCGGTGGCTTGAACGGGCTCTCATGGCTGGTCCGGAATCGGCAGGTGGCAGTCCCGGGCTGATTCGCCTTTTATGGAGGATAAAAATGAACAATTTTCGCGGGAAAGTGCTCGCAGCGGCAGTCACGGCGATCGCGCTATCGATGGGGTGCGGATATTCGTATGCCGAGCAGGTGGTCAAGATCGGCGTGTCGAGTCCGCTTACGGGAATCAATGCTTCGAACGGCAAGGACATCGAAAACGGAGTGCGACTTGCGGTGGAAGAAGCGAACGCGCAGCACATCAAGCTGGCCGGCCAGGAGATTCGCTTCGAGGTCGATTCGGTGGATGACCAATCCGATCCGCGCATCGGCGTTCAGGTCGCACAGAAGCTCGTGGACGACGGCGTAGTTGCTGCCGTCGGATACTACAACTCCGGTGTGGCGCTTCCGTCCGCACCGATTTTTGCAAAGGCCGGCATTCCGCTGATCGACCCGGCAGCGACGAATCCGGCCATCACGCGGCAGGGATACAAAACCGTATTCCGCATCATCGCGACCGATGTCCAAAACTCGGGCAACGCAGGCAAGTACGCGGTGACGGTCATGAAGGCGAAGCGCATTGCAGTCATGGACGATCGCACCGCGTTCGGCCAAGGCGCTGTTGAGGAATTCAAGAGGGCGGTGAGCGCTGCAGGCGGCAAGATCGCCGCAGCCGAATACACCAACGACAAGGCGGTGGAGTTCAATGCCCAGCTCACGAACATCAAAGCCGCGGACGCCGACGTTCTGTACTACGGCGGCGGCGACAATCAGGCGGCACTGATCGTAAAGCGGATGCGGCAACTCGGCATGCATACGCAATTCGTCGGAAGCGGCGGTATCGCCGACAGCATTTTCCTCAATGTCGCCGGCCCAGCCGCCGAAGGTGCGATGGCTTGGGAATACGGCCGTCCTATCGACTCGCTGCCGCGGGGCAAAGCATTTCAGGAAAAGTACAAGAAGCGGTTCGGTATCGATATCTTGACCTACTCGCCGTTTGCGTATGACTGCGCATGGGTTGCCATCAACGCAATGAAGCAGGCCAACTCCGCGAAGCCTGCCGAGTTCTTGCCGGCGCTTCATGCAACTCACTACGAAGGCATCACCGGGAAGATCGCGTTCGACGAGAATGGAGACCTCAAGAATCCCAGTTCGACGCTTTATCAAGTGAAGGGTGGGCGCTGGACGCCGGTGACGACGATCGGGGCCGAGTAAGCGTCGGCGTTCCACGCATTGAGCTATTGCGAAATGGCAGGTGAAGTCTTCGGAAAATAAAGAATGGCGACTGTGATGCGGATTTTTCCACGCATTGCAGTCGCCATCCAAATAGAGGGCGTAATAATTAACGCCCGATATAAAAGATCAGGCCCAGATATCGCCGACAGTGAAGCCATTCGGAAATGGATCGCTCGGGTCCAATACCCACGTGTTGTACCCGTAGATCCAGGACCGGCCGGAGATCGTCGGAACGGCCGCTTTATAATCGCCGATTCGTGTTTCTTCGATGAGGTTGCCGGTGTAGACGATACCAAGCAAGCCTTCGTGCCGGAACGGTTGATCCAGCTTGAGCTCGCCCTTCGCATGCAGCGTGGCCATTTTTGCGCAGGTGCCCGTGCCGCATGCGCATCGATCGATCGCCCCGGTCCAAGTCGCGGGATTGTCGAAATCGACTTCTCCACTTCCCACTGTCACGACGTTTTTCCAATCGGCGTTCGGGTTTTCGGTTGGGCCTGACAGCTGACCAATCGTAATGCCGATGCCTGGATAGTGGGGATGCGAAACGGGCAATTGCTCCTGCGCGGCTTTTGTAATCAGCGCGGTGACGCGCGTGATTTCCTTCGCATGTTCGGGAATGAGTTCCAGCCCTTTGAACTGCCGCACATCGGCAATGACATAGAACATGCCGCCCCAACCTACGTCGACCGTGACTTTGCCCAGCGTGGGGACATCGATGACTGCGTCAATATAGGGGGCGAAAGCCGGAACGTTCTTGAACGTGACTTGCGTGACTTTTCCGTCCTTGCATTCGGCTTTGATGCCGATCAGTCCTGCCGGTGCTTCGAGCTGAAACTCGGTCACGGGTTCGGTCATCGGCAGCATCCCCGTCTCGAGCAGCACGGTTGCCACCGAAATGGTGTTGCCGCCGCTCATCACGGGGTACTCCACCTGCTCCATGATGATGTAGCCCGCAGCGGCGTCCGGATGCTTGGCAGGCACGATCAAATTGCAGCAGACCGGCGGGTAGCCGCGTGGCTCGCGCAGCATGAGCTGACGGATTTGATCGTCGTTTTTCTCGAGCCATCTCATCTGTTCGTAGACGGTGTCGCCCGGAATATGCGGCACACCGCCGGTGATCACCCGCATGGGTTCACCTGCGTGCGTTTCCACCGCATGGAACATTCGCTTGAAAGTCATATCAGTCGATTTTCGAAACTTGAGGCCATAGTGCGATGGGCTTCATTGGTCAGGGAACGTCACTGGAGTACGCGAAGGTCACGACTCCTTCCAGCTACCGCCGCGCACAGCAAAAGCGGATGACTGTAGATTAGTACCAAATGGAACCATGTGCAAGACCCGAAGCTCGTGATCGAGGTTTACCCGCAGCCGGAGCGTCGAGGAATGTCGAGTGTGCAAACGCATCGGCTGTCGGTGTTATTCACGAGGGGGCCGAATCGTAGATAATCGCGAGGCCCCAACCGATTTCAGATCCGTATGCCCGTGACCACGAAATCCACCAGTCGTCATCGAGTGAGCGATGTGCGCTCCGCGGAGCAAGACTTGCAGACCATTGAAGACGAAGAGGTATTCCGTGCGGTGGTGACCGGCAATCCCATGAAGACGGCGTGGATCGTGACGCTCTGGTCGAACGTATGGCGGGAGAAAACTTTCGCCGAGATGACGGAGCGTTGGGGCGTATCGCGTGACGAGTTCAACGTTCTTGCGTGTCTGGGCCAGTACGGGCCGCTCAGAGCGAAGACGATATGTGATGTCACGGCGAGACCGAAGAACAGTATCAGCCGTGCCGTCACGCAGCTGTCGGCCAAGCGTTTCATCTCCCAGCAAACGGATGCCAATGATCGGCGCAATACGCGGCTGGCGATCCTGCCGGAAGGGAAGCGGGTACTCGAAAAGCTATTTCCCATCGCCCGCGCCAATCAGGAGGCCATGCTGGAGATTCTCGACGAGAAAGAACGCAAGACGCTCGACCGGATCTTCGACAAACTGACTGCGCATCGGGCGCAGTGGCTACCTTAAGGGTGCGAACGGGTGCGAACCCCATCCACCCCTCGTCGCATGCGGTAGCGACGTGAGTCACGGCCCCTTTGCAAGGTGGTTCGTGCGAGTGGACGCAGGCCGGATGCCTAACGGCGCGGCCGAGTCATATTCATCCGCCAGACGCGTCCTGTGGCGTCGTCAATGACGCCATAAAACACGCCGATCACCTCGTCGATCGCGATCGACGCGGCAAAAAGCGTATGCCGCGAAGGGCATCGCGATGCTCGGTGGCGCATCGTATCGCTCGTTATCGCCGGAACTGGCCGAATGGGTGACCAATCCATAACAGCCACCGATCCTCAGCATAAGTTCGATTGAAACAACGAGCCGTTTTTTGGGGCGGAACTAACCTGCAAACGTAGGTTTTCAGAGGGCCGACCGGGCGGAGAGCCTTGTTCGATAAGGGAAAACCCGATATCTGAAGCCCAGCCCCTTCGGTACGTCGTCCGAAAGTTCTTCCTAAAGGAGTTAGCGTGATGTCAGGTCCACAATTTCCGTTGCCGGCCAACGAGCCGGAAGTCCACTTCGGCAAGGGAACGGCAGCGGCAGCCGAGTTGAACCGCGCGCTCGAGACTCGCGAGGTGGTCGAGATTCCGACGGTCATTGGAGGAAAGCGATATTTCTCGAACGACGTGGTCGAAGTGCGCGCACCGCACGACACGCAGCGTCTGCTAGCTCGAATCCATCGCCCTACGCAAGCGCAAGTCAGTGAAGCGATCGAAAGCTCCAAGGCCGTCGCTCGCGATTGGGCAAGCCTGACCCATGCGAGCCGCGCGACGGTTCTGCATCGTGCCGCGGACATCGTGGGCACGCGCTTGCGCATGAAGATCAATGCGGCCACGATGCTCGGCCAGAGCAAGACGATCGAGGAAGCCGAGCCCGACAGCGCGTGCGAGCTCATGGACTTCCTGCGTTTCAACGCCTACAACGCGCAGCGCGTCTATGCCGAGCAGCCGATGTCGGTGCCGACGGCCGTGAACCGTGCCGATTGGCGTCCGCTCGAAGGCTTCGTCTACGCGGTCTCGCCGTTCAACTTCACGGCGATCGGCGCGAATTTGACGACTGCCCCTGCAATCATGGGCAACACCGTCCTTTGGAAACCTTCCGAGAAGTCGGCGCTCGCGAACTACATCTTCTTCGAAGCGTTGGAAGAAGCTGGCCTGCCGCCCGGCGTCATCAACTTCGTGCCCGGCGAGGCCGAGATGACGACGCGCGCAGTGATGTCCTCTCCCGACCTGGCCGGCATTCACTTCACGGGTTCGTCCGCCATCTTTCAATCGCTGTGGAAGGGCGTGGCATCCCAGGTCGAGCGCTTTCGGACCCTCCCGCGCCTCGTCGGCGAGACGGGCGGCAAGGACTTCGTGCTCGCTCATCCGTCGGCCAACGCGGCGGAAGTGGCGATCGCGCTGATCCGCGGCGCATTCGGCTACCAGGGGCAAAAGTGCAGCGCCGCATCGCGCGCCTATATTCCGCGCAGCCTGTGGGGCGCCGTGAGCCAGCAGCTGCGCGATCGACTCGCCGAGCTGAAGGTGGGCGACGTTTCCGATCCCGATACGTTCATGGGCGCAGTCATCTCGGAGGCATCGCATCAAAAGTTGTCGCGTGCGATCGAGGCCGCGAAGGACGATGCGGCCGTCACCGTGATCTCGGGTGGCCGTACGTGGACCGAACCGGGCTGGTTCGTCGAGCCGACGGTCCTGCAAGTCAGCGATCCAAAGCATGTGCTCATGACGGAAGAGTTGTTCGGGCCGGTGCTGTCGGTCTTCGTCTACGACGACAACGCATGGGACGACACGCTCACGCTGATCGATTCAACAAGCCCCTATGCGCTCACGGGTTCGATCTTCTGCACAGACCGTTTTGCGTTGCATCAAGCCGAAAGCGTGCTCATCAATGCGGCCGGCAACCTCTATTTGAACGACAAGCCGACGGGCGCAATGATCGGCCAGCAGCCGTTCGGCGGCGGCCGCGCGAGCGGGACGAACGACAAGGCGGGCTCGTATCTGAACCTGCTGCGTTGGGCTTCCCCGCGTGTCGTGAAGGAAACGTATCTGCCCACGCGCGAGTGGCGGTTCGGCGCGTAATTAGCCGCGACTGCTTCCGAGCCGAAGAACCCTGAGGAATGGCGATGTCTACGATTGTCTCTTTCAAGAACGTCCAGAAAACCTACGATGGTGAAACGCTCGTCGTGAAGAACCTCAACCTCGAGATTCGCGAGGGCGAGTTTCTCACGATGCTCGGGCCGTCCGGGTCGGGCAAGACGACATGTCTCATGATGCTGGCAGGATTCGAGACCGCCACGCATGGCGAGATTCTTCTTCAGGGTAAGCCGATCAACCGGATTCCGCCCGAGCGGCGCAACATCGGCATGGTGTTTCAAAGCTATGCGCTGTTTCCGCACAAATCGGTGGCGGAGAACCTGGCGTTTCCGTTGAAGGTGCGCAAGGTGTCGAAGGACGAGATTGCGCGGAAGGTAAAGCGTGCTTTGAGCATGGTGAACATGGACAAGTTCGCGGGTCGCATGCCGGGTCAACTCTCCGGCGGCCAGCAGCAGCGTGTCGCCGTCGCGCGGGCGCTCGTGTTCGAACCGGCGCTCGTTCTGATGGACGAACCGCTCGGCGCGCTCGACAAGCAACTGCGAGAGCAGATGCAGTACGAAATCAAGCAGATTCACGAGCAGAGCGGGCTCACCGTCGTCTACGTGACGCATGATCAGAGTGAGGCCATGACGATGTCCGACCGCATCGCGGTCTTCAATAACGGCGTCATCCAGCAACTTGCCTCGCCGTCCGAACTCTATGAAAAGCCCGAGAACGCGTTTGTTGCCCGATTCATCGGCGAAAGCAACGAGCTGAAGGGGACCGTTTCGGCCGTCGAACATCAGCGTTGCAGCGTCCGCCTCGACGGCGGGCATGACATCGTCGCCAGCGCGAGTACCGCGATTCACGTGTCGGGTAACACGAGCGTCTCGCTGCGTCCGGAGCGCATCGTGGTGGGCGAGCAGGCGCGCGCGTGCGACAACGTCTTCAATGCGGGCGTCAAGGACTTGATCTATTACGGCGATCACCTGCGGGTTGTCATGCAGGTATGCGGGCGCAACGACTTCATCGTGAAGTTACCCAATGACGGCGCGGCGCGTCGGTTGCGTATCGGCGACTCGGTGGACATCGGCTGGATGGCCGACGCATGCCGAGCGTTGCAGTAATCCCGGATCGGAGACTTTGCTGGGATTTTTCGGGTAGTTCTTTCGATCCGGGTACAAAAACCAAATCCGCCGGTTCATTAGAACTACTGATTACATTTCGACGCTGCTGAATGAAATCCGAATCGGCTGCTCGATTTCGCCGTTCATCCAGGTCGAAAGTAATCGCTTCTGTTGTTGCATCGAGGAGGAGGGCGCGGTACCCACCGCTAAACCATGATGATTCTGCCAACTGATATCGCGGTACCACAGGGAGACGCCGAGCAGGCGGTCGTGGCCGATTCGAGGAACCTGAAGGCGAGGCTCCGTAGTGCGGAGCGCGCCGAGCGCGTCAAGGCGATGCTGCTCGTCTTCCCGTTGCTGGCATTCCTCCTGGTCACGTTCCTCGTCCCGATAGGAAGCCTGCTCATGAAGAGCTTTCGGGATCCGACGGTTTCGAGGGAGCTGCCGCATGCGGCAGTCTTGTTGCGCGAGTGGAGTCCCGCGGCGGGAAAGCTGCCGGGCGAGCAAGTCTACGAAGCGTTCGGCCGGGACTTGATCGCGCTCAAGGGAACGGACGGGATGAGCCGGGTCGCGGGGCGGTTGAACTACGACGATACGGGCATGCGCAGTCTCATCATGAAGACGGCTCGCCGGCTCGGTGAAGCCGGAGAGGGAACCTGGCAGCAACGGTTTTCCGCGATCGATTCGCGCTGGGACGACCTCCATGCGTGGTCGACGCTCAAGTATGCGGCGTCGCCATGGACGCTCGGCTATTACCTGAAGGCGTTCGATTTCATGCGCGACGAGCGGGGCGCCATCGTCCGGCAGCCCGACGGTCAGCGGCTCTACATCGACGTGTTCGTCAAGACCGCGTGGGTCAGCATTTCGGTGAGCGCGCTCTGCCTGCTCTTGGGCTATCCCGTCGCTTACTTTCTGGCCAATATCCCCCCTCGGTACAGCAACCTGCTCATGATTCTCGTGCTGCTGCCGTTCTGGACGTCGATTCTCGTGCGGACGACGGCATGGGTGGTCGTGCTGCAAACTCACGGCGTGCTGAACGATGTCCTCCAGCGCTTGGGTTTGACGGACCACGCGCTATCGCTGATCTACAACCGCTTCGGCGTGCTGGTGGCAATGACGCACATTCTGCTGCCGTACTCGATCCTGTCGTTGTATAGCGTGATGAAGGGTGTGCCGAATCTCTATGTCAAAGCGGCACGTTCGTTGGGAGCGGGGCCGATCCGTTCGTTCTTCGAAGCGTATTTTCCCCAAACGCTGCCGGGCGTGGGTGCAGCCGGCATGCTGACGTTCATTCTGGCTGTCGGCTACTACATCACGCCGGCCATCGTTGGCGGCCCGGACGATCAGCTGGCGAGCTACTACATCGCCTACCACGTCAATACGACGCTCAATTGGGGGCTGGCAAGCGCGCTCGCATCGATTCTGTTGGCCGGTGTGCTCGTCGTCTACGGCCTGTTCGTCAAACTCACCGGCGGCGCCGGCGTGAAACTGGGGTAACGCAATGTTCAGTTTTCCAGCCTATGTGACGGTGTGGGGCCGCCTTGGGCGATTCGCGCATGTCGGCGTATCGCTCCTCGTGCTGCTGTTCCTGGTGTCGCCAGTGCTCGTGGTCATGCCGCTATCGTTCAATTCGCAGCCGTACTTTACCTATCCGATGCCGGGCTTGAGCCTGCGTTGGTATGAACACTTTCTCGGCAGTTCCGAGTGGATGCTGGCGCTGAAGAACACGCTGATCACCGGCGTGTCGTCGACGGCGATTGCGACGGTGCTCGGCGTCATGGCCTCGCTCGGCTTGACGAACCCGCGCCTGAAAGGCAAAGCGTTCATCACCGGCGTGCTCGTCTCACCGATGATCGTGCCGCTGATCATCACGGCCGTCGGCGTGTACTTCGCCTTCAGCCCGCTCGGCCTGACGGGCAGCTTGTCGGGCCTGATCCTCGCCCACGCGGCGCTCGGCGTGCCGTTCGTCGTTGTCACCGTCACCGCCACGCTGGCCGGGTTCAACGAGTCGCTTTCGCGCGCCGGCCGCAGTCTCGGTGCGTCGCCCCTCAGAGTGCTTTTGCAAGTGAAGCTGCCGATCATCGCACCCGGCGTCGTATCGGGTGCGCTGTTCGCCTTTGCGACTTCGTTCGATGAAATCGTCGTAGCGCTGTTTCTGACGGGACCGGATCAACGTACGATTCCGCGCCAAATGTGGGGGGGCATCCGGGAGCAATTGAGCCCGACGATCCTCGCGGTGGCCACGATTCTCGTCGTCTTCTCGACGTTGCTCCTGCTCACGCTCGAGCTTCTCCGTCGCAGAACCGAACGCCTGCGAGGCACCGCTGCAGCGTTGTGAACGGGCGGCTCGCCGGCGGCGAGCCGTTTTACGAAGTGCACCTATCGATCATCTGAACATCATCATGTTGTCGGAAATCCAAACCATGCGGACCGTTGCAACGGATCTCTCCATTTTGCGCCAACGTATTCACGACGCGACGGCCATGCGGGAAGAGGAGGTCGTCCAGGCATTGATGCAAGAAGCGCGGATGGATGCGCCTACGCTCGCGAAAGCGCAGGAACTGGCGTCGCGTTTGGCGCAGGGCGTGCGCGATGCGCGTATCGATGCGGGCGGCGTCGATTTGTTGACGCAGGAATTCTCGCTCGACAGCCGCGAAGGCATCGCCTTGATGTGCCTGGCCGAAGCCATGCTGCGGATTCCCGATACGGCGACTCGCAACCAGTTGATTCGCGACAAGATCGTCGATGCCGACTGGCGCGCCCACATCGGCAAATCGCCGTCGCTGTTCGTCAATGCCACGGCCTGGGGTCTGCTCGTCACCGGCAAGCTGCTCAAGCAGCCGGACGAAAACGCGCTGGCCGAAGCGCTGACGCGCGTCGTCCGCAAGGGAGGCGAGGCGGTCGTGCGCGCCGGCGTCGCGTACGCGATGCGAATGCTCGGTAAGCAGTTCGTCACCGGGCAGACCATCGAGGAGGCGATCGGCGTCGCACGAAGCCGTGAATCGAACGGGTATCGGTACACCTACGACATGCTGGGCGAAGCCGCGCTGACCGATGTGGATGCACAGGCTTACTTCGAGTCGTATCGGCATGCGATCGAAGCGATCGGCAAGGACGCACGGGCACGCGGCCCGATCGAAGGGCCCGGGGTGTCGGTCAAGATTTCGGGCTTGCATCCGCGTTATGAATTGCCGCAGCGCGAGCGCGTACTGAACGAGCTGTATCCGCGGCTGTTGGAACTCGCGGAGCTGTCGAAGCAGCACGGCATCGGCTTTCACCTGGATCAGGAGGAGTCCGCCCGCTTCGATCTGACGCTCGAGATGTTGGAGCGGCTTTGCCGCGAGCCGAGCTTGCGCGGCTGGAACGGCATCGGCATTTCTTTGCAGGCATACCAGAAACGCGGTCGTGCGGTCGCCGATTGGATCATCGCGCTCGCGCGTTCCACGGGGCGGCGCATCAATATTCGGTTGGTCAAGGGCGCTTACTGGGATACTGAAATCAAGTTGGCGCAGGATACTGGCGCGGCGGGCTATCCCGTGTTCACGCGTAAGGTCCATTCTGATGTCAGTTATATCGCCTGCGCCAAGGTGCTTCTCGATGCGCCGGACGCGATCTTCCCGCAGTTCGCGTCGCATAACGCATTCACCATTGCCGCGGTTCACACATTGGCCGAGGGCAAGGAATACGAGTTTCAATGTCTGCATGGCATGGGCGAAACGGTATACGACCAGGTCGTTGGGCCGGCGAAGCTCGGGCGCGCCTGCCGGATCTACGCGCCGGTGGGGCCGCACGCGACGCTGCTTGCCTACCTCGTGCGGCGTTTGCTCGAGAACGGTGCCAACTCGTCGTTCGTCAATCAGATCGTCGATCCGGCCGTCAGCATCGCGGATATCGTCGAAGATCCCGTTGCGCGCGCGGCGCGCACGGGCGGCAAGCCGCATGCCGGCATTCCGGCGCCGAGTGCGGTCCTTCCGGGGCGCGTCAATGCGGCGGCACTGAACTTTGCCAATTCGGTCGAGTTCGACGCCGCCGTTGCACAGATACGAGCGGATCGAATCGCGGCGCGGACGATCGTCGCCGGTGATGCCGAAGGTGCGGGCGCTTCGTCCGCGGATGCCACTCGCCTCGTGTATAGCGCCAGCGATACGGCGGAGGTGATCGGCACCGTGGCCGAGACGGGACTGTCCGACGTCGCGGAGGCATTATCCCGAGCGCAGGCGGTTGCCGCAGTTCAAGCCACCATGCTTGCGGCCGACCGGGCTGCAATGCTCGAGCGTGCCGCCGACGAAATCGAGCGTTCGAGCGCCCGGCTTGGCGCGTTGCTGGTTTTGGAGAGCGGTGCCACGCTGGCCGAGGCGGCCGACGAGGTGCGAAGCTCGATCAACCTGTGCCGTTTGTACGCGTACCAGCTCCGTGCCGATCGGCGCCTGGAGGCCGCACGGCCGCTCGGTGTCGTCGTCAGTGTGACGCCGGCATCGTCGCCGCTCGCAACCTTCGTCGGACAGGCCGCGGCGTCGCTGGCCGCGGGCAACGTCGTGATCGCGAAGCCTTCGATCGATGCGGCTTTGATCGGATACGAGGCGGCGCGGGCGTTCCATCGTGCTGGTGCGCCCAAGGGCGTGCTTCAATGCTTGCTCGGCGAGCGCAATTCCGTCGGTCAAGCCCTCGTCACCGACGCGCATGTCGCCGCCGTGGTGTTTTCCGGGATGGCCAAGGCCGCGCGATCGATCGCCGCAGAGCTCGCCACGAAGGCAACGCCGCCGAAGTTTCTCAGTACGGTGGGCAGTGTTCACGCGATGATCGTCGATAGCTCGGCGTTGCCCGAGCAGGTGATCTCCGATGCCGTCGTCTCCGCTTTCAAAAGCGCGGGGCAGAGCGCGTCGTCGTTGCGCCTGCTGTGCCTGCAGGATTCCACGGCGGACAAGGTACTGACCATGCTCAAGGGTATGCTCAGCGAGCGTCGGACCGCCAGTCCGCTCAGCGCCGCGTCCGACATAGGGCCGGTTGCTACGCGTCGCGTTCGAGATCGCGCCGAGACGTACATCGAGCAACTGCGGCGAAAGGGATACGCGGTGACGCGCGGCTCGCTTTCCGCTGCGTGTGCGAAGGGCAATTTCGTCGCGCCGACGATCGTGGACCTAGGTGATGCGCAAGCGCTTGCCGCGCTCGATCCCACCGTGGGCGGTCCGATTCTTCACGTGGTGCGATTCAAGACCGGCGAAATGGCTGCGCTGCTCGGGCAGCTCCGCTCGATGGGCTGTGCCGTTCAAGGGCTGCACACGCGTATCAACGAGGCTGCGGGAATGCTGCTTTCGGCGTCGACGGCCAACAGCATCTGCGTCAATCGAGCAATGCATGGTGCATTCGTCGGCATGCAGCCGTTCGGCGGTGTGGGCGCCTCCGGTACGGGCCCGATGTGGGGCGGCCCATTTACGTTGTTCGCGCTGACGCGCGATGCCGCACCGTCGTTCAATGCGACGGCGGGGCCGTTTGCTTCGGCGCCCCATGCAGTGAGCGAGAAGTTCTACGAATTTCCCGTGGAGACAGCAGACGGGAAGTTCATGGACCGCCGCAAGGCAATGGAGCAGGCACGCGCCGCCGGTCGCTCCCATGTCGAAGCGCTCTTCGCGCGCGCGCCCGGGTGGCTGTCCGCGAAAGACGAACAGGCTGCGATTGCGCGTTTGAAGCAGCGGCTCGTGGGGCAGATCGAGGGCCTGGCGCCGATTACGCTGCCGGCGCTGACCGGAGAGGAAAACACGGTCGAGCTTCTGCCGCGTGGGCAAGTGCTGTGCGCGGGTGCGTCGGCTTTCGCCGTCGTCGCGCAAGCGATGGCTGCCTGCGCGTTCGGCAATCGGGTCGTGCTGCTTCGATCGCCCGTGGCCGATGCCGTCGCTCATACGTTGGGCGATGCCTGCTATGTCGTCGAGTCGACCGACGCGGTGCGTGTGGTTGGCGGGGACTTCGCCGGTGTGCGTCCCGATCTGGTCATGCTGGCGCGGGAGCAGAAAGACATCGCCGAAATTCGTTCTGCGGCTGCGCAACTCGCGATCGGCTACGTGCAAGAGGAGAGTGACGGGCAGTACGACTGGATCCAGCTTGTGCGCGAACGCGTGACGACCGTGAACGCGAGCGCGGCCGGCGGCAATACGCAGTTGATGGTGCTGAGCGAGGACGCGGTTTGAGTCTCGCTTCAAGCGCCGCTCGGCGCAGGCCCGAGCTTGAGCTGCAAGGGAGAAACGCTAACGCATGGCCCGCAGGGCTCGATTCGCTGTCAGGGCCATAGCGAAGCTCGATAATCCGTTGAAAATGAACAGCCCGCTCGGGCCGATGATGGTCATCAGCAGCGAAGCGATAGCCGGGCCGATGAGGCCGCCGATTGAAAATAGCAGAATAAGCGTTGCCGAGACGGCCACGCGCAAATGCGATTCAGTCCGATCGTTGACATGAGAAACGATCAGACTGTATTGGGTGAACGTGACCGCGACAAAGGCGAGCATGCCGACCCAGACGATCGCGGGAGCATGAAATAGCGCCAGCGTGATGCTTACGCTCATGGAGATCCATGCGGTGGCGCGCACGAGACGGCGCCGATCGATGCGATCGGATAACCGCCCCATCGGCCATTGAGGAATGAGGGCGCCGATCAGTGCCACGCCCATGAACGTCGAGAGATCGGTAGTCGAAAACCCCGTGCGTTCGAGGAATACCGGTGTCATCGAATAAAAGGTGCTGTATAGAAATCCGGCCAGAATGCAGCCTGGGATCGCGAGCGGCGACGCGCGCGCCATCGAGCGGAGACTGTCGATCCAACTGTGGGGTGGTAGGCGATCGAGCGTTTTATCCACCACGCGCACGGGCCATCCTTCGAACAGCGAGACCGGCATGACCGCGGCGGAAAACAAGACGGCCACGAGCGAAAACAGGTGTCCATCCGAACTGTCGCCGAGCCGTAGCAAAAACTGCCCGCTGCCGACCGCCAGATAGTTGATGCCCGCGTACAGGCCGAACACCTGCCCTCTATTTTCGTTGCGAGAGGTGCCGCTGAGCCAGCTTTCGATCGACGTATAAAGGCCCATGAAGGCAAAGCCGGTCAGGAACCGGATCGACATCCATGCCCAGGGCGATGCCACGACGTTGAACGCCAAAGCAAGGATGGACACCGCTGCCGAGAAGGCGACGAATGTCCGGTGCTGACCGATTCTGTCTATCAGGCGCCGATGGCATATGGCGCCGGCCACGAATCCGCCGTAATAGCACGATTGCACGAGCCCGACCACGAACGTTGAGGTGCCGGCATGCAGCATCCGCAAGGGAATGAGCGTTTGGAACAGCCCGTTGCCGGCGATGAGCAATGCGTATCCGCAAAGCAGGCCCGCGAGGGACTGATAGTGGCCGATCGATTCGCCGCCGGGCCGCGGTATGGCCGCGGCGGGAGGTGTTCGTCGGCCGAGCAGCTTGGCTTCGGATAGCGGCCCTGTGCGCGCGGGCTCGGGTGGCTCCTGGAGCGTACGCTCGTCGCGTACGTCTGGCTTGGAAAGATTTTCCTCTCGAAACGTCGACATGACACCTTCTTGTTCGTCCGCATCGCTCGAAGCCGGTCGTACTTTTGCTTTGAGCATTCGCTACCGAGCAGGGTCTACCCGGATCAAGCGTGCGGCGGCTTGGATAACGGCTTCTTATGAAGAGGGTAATGCATCGTGATGATGCGATCCAGATCGGCCGCGCCTAATTATGGTCGACTTACGGCTTGTTCTACGTTGCGATCGAAAAGGGCCGCATGAGATCGGGCATTGAACCATATTTACCGCCCGACATTGAGCGATGTCTTGGCGGCGGCCAAGTCGCATACCGATTCAGCAATGGTTGGAGAACCCGCTTTGAGCGATACCCGCTTTCATTTTCATCAAGGAACCGTGCCGCTGCTGGTCTCGATTCCTCATCTCGGTACAGAACTCCCCCCGGACATTCGCGCACGACAGACGGAAATCGCGGACGTCGTGGCGGACACCGATTGGCACCTCGATCGTCTCTACGGTTTTGCGGCGAACATGGGGGCATCCGTGCTGGGTGCGCGTTTTTCACGCTACGTGATCGATCTCAATCGTCCGGCGAGCGGCGAGAGCCTTTATCCGGGCCAGACGACAACGGGGCTTTGCCCCACCGAGACGTTCCGCGGTGAGCCGCTGTATCCGGACGGCGGTTCGCCCGATCCAAGCGAAGTGGAGCGCCGCTTGAACGCGTATTGGCATCCGTATCATGCGAAGCTCCGACAGGAACTGGACCGCTTGCGCGCCGAGTTCGGCAGCGTTCTGCTGTGGGAAGCGCATTCAATAGCCAGCGTGCTTCCGCGGCTGTTCGAAGGCAAGCTGCCCGATCTGAACATCGGGACGAACTCCGGTAATAGCTGTGACGCGCGGGTGCTCAACGCGATGACGGCCTCGCTTGAGGATCAGCCGTTCACCTGGGTCGCAAACGGACGATTCAAGGGCGGGTATATCACGCGCGCCTATGGTCAGCCAGAGCAGGGCGTACACGCGGTTCAGCTCGAGATGTGCCAGTCGACCTACATGAATGAAACGGCGCCGTTCGAGTATCGGCCGGATCTCGCGACGCGGGTCACACCCGTGGTCGAGGGCATCGTGTCGGCGGCACTGAAAGTAGTGCGCTCGCTGCCTCGCTGATCGGATAGGTCAGATACGACAAAGCCCGCACCAGGCGGGCTCATGTTCGGAGTGACTCCACCAATCAAAGCGATTTGGCGAGTTCCGGGACTACTTCGAACAGGTCGGCTACGAGACCGTAGTCCGAGACGCCGAAGATGGGCGCTTCCGCATCCTTGTTGATGGCAACGATGACTTTCGAATCCTTCATGCCGGCCAGGTGCTGGATCGCGCCCGAGATGCCCACCGCGATGTAAAGTTCGGGTGCGACGATCTTGCCGGTTTGACCGACTTGCAAATCGTTCGGCGCGTAGCCGGAATCGACCGCCGCGCGCGAGGCGCCGATCGCCGCACCGAGTTTTTCGGCGAGCGGATCGAGCAACGAGAAATTCTCGGCGCTGCCGAGGCCGCGGCCCCCGGAGACGACAACGCGTGCGCCCGTGAGGTCGGGGCGATCGCTCGCGGCGATTTCGCGACGCACGAATGTGGAGAGTCCGGTATCGGGAACGGCCGGCACTTCGACGATTTCCGCGTTGCCGCCTTCCGTCCGTGCGGCTTCGAACGCGGTGGTTCGAATCGTGGCGACCTTGACCGAATCTGGGGACTGTACCGTGGCGATCGCGTTGCCGGCATAAATCGGCCGCTGGAACGTATCGGCCGAATCGATCGCGATTACATCGGAGATTTGCGAGGCATCCAGTTTCGCAGCCACGCGTGGCGCTGTGTTCTTGCCGGCAGCCGTTGCGGCAAAGAAGACGTGTGTATAGTCCTTCGCCAGTGAGATGACCTGCGCTGCGAGGTTTTCGGCAAGGCCATCGGCAAGATGCGGGGCGTCGACGAGAATGACCTTATCCACGCCTTCGATCGCTCGCGCGGCATCGGCGACGGCGCGCGCACCGCTGCCGGCAACGAGTACATGTACGCCGTTGCCCACCTTTCGCGCAGCCGAAACGGTATTGAGCGTTGCGCTCTTCAGCTGAGCTTCGAATTCCGCAATAACGAGGGTAGGCATTTAGATCACCTTAGCTTCTGTTTTCAATTTCTCGACGAGTGCTGCGACGTTCGGGACCATGACGCCCGCTTTGCGAGCCGGCGGTTCGACGACTTTGATCGTCTTCAGGCGCGGTGCGGGATCGACGCCGAGGTCGGCCGGCTTGACGATATCGATCGGCTTTTTCTTTGCTTTCATGATGTTCGGCAGCGTCACATAGCGCGGCTCGTTCAAGCGAAGATCGGTCGTGACGATGGCCGGCAAACGCAGCGAGACGACCTCGAGGCCGCCGTCGACTTCGCGCGTAATCGTCGCCTTGCCGTCCGCGATTTCGATGTGGCTGGCGAATGTGGCTTGCGGCCAGTCGAGTAGGGCGGCCAGCAATTGGCCGGTTTGGCCGGCGTCATCGTCGATGGCTTGCTTGCCGAGGATGACGAGCTGCGGTTGTTCGCGCTCGACGACCGCCTTCAGCAGTTTCGCCACGGCCAGCGGCTGCAATTCGACGTCCGTTTCGACGAGCACGCCGCGATCGGCACCGATCGCGAGCGCGGTGCGCAGCGTTTCCTGACTTTGCGGCACGCCGCAGGAAACGGCCACGACTTCCGTGGCCACGCCCGCTTCTTTCAAGCGCGTAGCGGCTTCCGTCGCGATTTCATCGAACGGGTTCATCGACATTTTGACGTTGCCGATGTCGACGCCGCTCTGATCGGATTTGACGCGGACCTTCACGTTGTAATCGACAACGCGTTTGACTGCCGTAATCACCTTCATGCTTGATCCTCAAAAATCTGATTCTGTTGTGCGCGCCGTGGCGGCTTCGATGGTCACGATGATCGGAGGCGAGGCTCCGTGATGGACCGGCTCGACGCGAAGCGGTCGATCGACACCGCTGGCGATCATGAACTGTCCCGGCGCGATCGCGCCGTCCGTGCCGATGTCCGGTTCGCTGTACCGGCACGCGCTGTCGAGCGCAATCACGATCGCCGCGCACCCGGGCGGGACGATCGTCGCGGCGGCGATCGGATTGACCGTCGTCCGGTAACGCCCCGCCGCAGTCATGACGTTCAGGGCGGTAACGGGCCCATCGACGAGGGTTGCGTCCCACGCCGTGCCGCCGTCGTACTCGACGGCCGTCAAGGGCGCAAGCCTGATGACCGAAGCTCCGTGACGCAGCGACACACCCTTGCCACGCAGCAGGAAAGACACGCGTTCGATGCCGTCGAATCGCGAGTACGGACCATCGCGTTCCACCTGCGCGACGCTGACTCGCCATTCGGCCCCGTGCGTCGCGAGCGTCTGCGTCACGCCGCCTCCGTTTCGCCACGGCTCGACGGGGATCGATGAAAGCGCGCGCACATCGATGGCGGACATCGCCGGCTCCTCAGGACACCGCGCCCAGGCCATATTTGCCCGTCAACAATTCGCCCGTCGAGAAGCGCTCGATCGAATAGGGCTTGAGCGAGACGTCGGTCGGCAACCCGAGCGCTTCCTGGGCGAGCACTCGGCCGACCGTCGGCGAAAGTTTGAAGCCGTGACCGGAGAAGCCATAGCCCACGACCAAGCCTTCGATACCGGGCAGCTTGCCCAGGACGGGATTCCAGTCGGGCGTGACGTCGTAGACACCCGTCCACGACGAAGCGATGCCCGCGGTTTCGTAGGCCGTGAAGCGTTCCGCCACCTGAGCGCCGACTTCGACCACATAGTCCATCGGAATATCGCCTTGCTCGGTATCGGCCGCGTTGAGCTTTTCGCCGACTACGCCTTCGCTGACGAGCATCTGATTGCCGCCGTAGCTGCGGTAATAGAGCATGCCGGGCGAGGCCAGATCCTTGAACACCGGCATCGAGTACGTGTATTTGGCCGCCTCGCATTCCAGGGCGATCACAGCATGACGTTCGGGCATGATCGGAAGATTGCGTCCGGTCCATCCCGCCAGCTCGGGCGTCCAGATGTTTTGCGTGCTGACGACCATCGAGGTGGCAATTTCGCCGATGCTCGTCGAAACGCCGACAACCTTGTCGTTCTCGAACAAGATCTTGTTGACCGTGGCGTTTTCGCGAATCGTCACGCCACCGCGGCGAGCTGCCCGCGCGAAACTAGTTGCCACCAGATAGGCATCGGCGAAGCCGGCTTCCGGCTCGTAGCCGATGAGTGCCGCGTCGTCGAATTGCGCGATCGGCAGCAATTGCTTGGCCTGCCTGCGGTCGAGCAATTCCAGCGGAATGCCTTGCTCCTTCTGTTGGGCCAGCGCGGCGCGCAGCGGCTCGAGCTTGTCGCCCTCGCCGGAGACGATCATGTAGCCGCACTTCACGAGGCCGCACGAGGCTTCCTCGTCGCCAAGACAATTGGCGAAGTCATTGAATACGTCCCACGATTTGCGGGCGAGTTCGACGTTCTCCTTGACGGAGTAATGCGTTCGCAAGATGCCCGACGATTGCGAGGTCGTTCCCGCCCCGATCGTCCCGCGGTCGAGCACGAGCACGTTTTTCGCGCCCAGTTTGGACAGCTGGAACGCCACCGAGGTGCCGATGACACCCGCGCCGATCACCACAACGTCATAAGTATTCACAGTTCCATTCCCTTTGGGAGCAAGGTTTTGAGCAAAGTGTGGGGCGCGAAAGTCCGGAGCGCGAAAATATAAGAGGAGTCGATCTTTAGCAAAAGCGCATTTGACGTCTGTGCGTTGCGCGAACGGCGCGTCGACGATATCGGCTCACGAAGCCCCGAATGCCTTGCCGCTATGAATACGAAGATCCTTGTCGAGCAGTATGGTCCGCGCGAATCGATGGAATACGACGTCGTGATCGTGGGCGGCGGCCCCGCGGGACTTTCGGCGGCCATCCGGCTCAAACAGCTCGCGCAGGAAAAAGGCGTCGAGCTTGGCGTATGCGTGCTGGAAAAAGGCTCCGAGATC
>NZ_JBMRBK010000070.1:0-16962 GCF_057351765.1 Trinickia sp.
AACCGTTCTTTCTTGTGTTCTTCGTCGAAATGCAGTTGCGCCGGTTTGACGAGATCGCTACGCGCCACGATCCCGATGAGGCGCAGCGACTCGCGATCGGCCACGACCGGTAAGCGCTCGAGACCGTGAACGGCGAGGCGGGTTGCGACGAGGCGGCAGGTCTCGTTGGCAAGCGCGACAGGTGGGGTAGTGCGCGCGATCGCATCGCCGACCGAAGTGCCCCTCTTGACGGCCGCCTCCCCTTCGACGAGCGCCATCAGCGCCATGCGATCGACGACACTCACGAGACGTTCGCCGCGCACGACCGGATAGGCACGATGCGTCTGGCTCGCGCCGAAAAACGTCTCCAATGCATCGTGCACGGGCATCGCGGCATCGATCGTCTTGACGGTCCGCGTCATCACCTCATCGACGAAATGACGCTCGAGCGGATCGACACCGTACTCGCGATAAATGTGATAGCCGCGCCTTGCGATCTTCTCGGTCATGATCGAACGTCGCATGACGACCGTCGTGAATCCATGCGCAAACAGGGTCGCCGTGAGGAGCGGCAAAAACGCGTTGCTGTCGTGCGTGAGGCCGAATGCAAAAACGACGGCGGTCAGCGGCGCGCCGAGGGTTGCCCCGAGCGTCGCTGCCATTGCCACGAGCGGCCATAACGCCGGTTCGTTGCCCGGCAGCACCTGACCGAACACGATGCCCAGGCCGGCGCCCAGCATGAGCAGCGGCGCAAGCACCCCGCCCGACGTGCCGGAGCCCAGCGCAACGACCCAGGCGATCGCTTTGACGACGAGAATGGCAAGCGCGACCTTCACTGCCAAATGCTGATGCAGAAGGTCTCCGATCACGTCGTAACCGACGCCAAGCACGCGAGGCTCGATGAAGCCGCCGATGCCGACGACAAGCCCGCCGAGTGCGGGCCACCACATCCAGTGCAGCGGCAGCTTGCCGAAGAGATCCTCGGTCTTGTAGAGCGCCATCGAGAGCCCGCAGGCCAGCGCACCGCAGGCAATGCCGAGAATCGCGCACGATAGAAGCGAAATCGCATTCGGCTGCGCCGTTTCGAGCGGGAAGAGCGGACCTGAACCGAGCCAGGCCGCGCGCATGAACCCTGCGACCGCGCAGGCGAGCGCGACAGGCAGGAAGCTGCGGGGGCGCCACTCGAACAACAAGAGTTCGACCGCGAGCAGCACGGCTGCAACCGGTGTGCCGAACACGGCGGTCATGCCGGCCGCGGCGCCCGCGACGAGCAGCGTTTTGCGTTCGCCGGCTGTCACCTTGAAGCACTGCGCGAGCAGGGAACCCAGCGCGCCACCGGTCATGATGATCGGGCCTTCGGCACCGAAGGGCCCACCGCTGCCGATCACGATGCCCGACGAAAGCGGCTTCAGGATCGCCACTTTCGGCGACATCCGGCTCTTGCCGAAAAGAATGGCCTCGATCGCTTCAGGGATGCCGTGCCCGCGGATTTTCTCGGAGCCGAAGCGCGCGATCATTCCGACGGCGAGCCCACCCGCAGCCGGAACGAGAATGACCCAAAGCCCCAGCGCATTGTCGGCAGGCGGCCGATCGGCGAACGAGAAGGCGCCGAAGAAGAAGAGATTCGTGAAAAGGCGAATCAGGTTGAGCAGGACATACGCTGCGATGGTACCGAGCACACCGATGGCGGCCGCGAGTGCGCAAATGCCGGGCAGTCGCGCATTGGAAGAGAAATCCCGCTTGTGTGTGTCGATGCTCATCTGAAATGTGACTTCAAAGGTCGATTTGCGGCACGCTGAACGTGCCTTGTAATGACTTCAATTCGGCCTGATGCAGCGCGGCCAGCCGCACGAGAATGGTTTCGCCCGCTTTGAGCAAATGGACTTCCACTTGCCGGCGGTCGACCTCGCTCGGCTTGCGCTTGACGAGCCCGATCGCTTCGCAGCGCGTAACGAGCGCTACCACGCCGTGATGCTGCGCTTGCAGCCGCTCCGCCAATTCGCCGATGGTCGCCCATTCGCGGCCTGGATATCCCTTGATATGAAGCAGCAGCAAATACTGCAGCGGCGTAATGCCTTCGTCTTGCGCAGCGCGCTCCGAAAATCGCTCGAAACGGCGCATCTGGAAACGAAACTCCGAAAGCTGCTCGAAGTCGGTTTTGGCGAGCGCGCGGGAAGCTATGGTTTTCATGGTCGGCAGAGCGAAAATGTGAACGCGAAACTATATCACATTGTGATATTTCGGTTCTGGGTCGCCCGTGTGGCAAGGGGGTGACGCGCATGTTGCTCCGCCTTACGCCGATTGCAAGCGCCGTGTCTGCGTCTGGCGGTGCAGCCCGCCGATCAGATCGGACTGGGTGATCATGCCGACCAGGCGCTGATTATCGTCGATGACCGGAATGTGATGATGGCCGTAATGCGCAAAAAGCGGGATCAATTGGGCGACCGCGACCGACACATTAACCGTGCAGACTGCCGATGTCATCAATTCGGCTACGCGGCGGCCCGCCGCCTCGTCCCGACGCCACCATGCGAAGCGTGCGTTGCGCACGCGCCGCAGCCCGAACGAGGTGCGACCGACGAAATCCGTGCGCGTGACGATGCCGACGACACGTCGTTCGTCGTCGATGACGGGCAGCGCCTTGATGCGGTGCCGTTCGAGCAACCGCCAGGCTGCCGCTGCGGTGCTCTCGACCGTCACCGTCAGGACGTCGGGCGACATGATCCGCGCGCAGGTCATATCGCTGAAGCTGCGCGCGTACGCCAGCAGCTGCGCTTCGCGTAAGAGAGACTGTAAGTCGTCCGTGGCCACGTCGATGAGCTCGCCTTGCTGGCGCACGATCGCTTCGATGTCGGCGCGTGTCACACCGGTGCCGCCCGTATCGCCTGCCGTCTGAGCTTGAGCGCTCGCCCGGCGCACATGCGGATAGCGATGCCGCGTCAACGTGTGATAGGCGATGGCAGCGGTAAGGAGTACGAACGATTGCAGCGCGATCGGCTCGAGCACGAAGCGAAAACCGAGCGCATGAACGGCGGGCCCGCCGAGTACGGCCGTCAGCGCGACAGCGCCTGACGGCGGATGGACGCAGCGCAGCGCGAACATGGCGCAGGTGGCCGCTGCCACGGCGAATGCGGCGGCGACGATCGGATCGCCGAACAAGCGGCTCGCCAGCACGCCTAGCGTGGCAGCCACGAGATTGCCGCCGATGAACGACCACGGCTGTGCAAGCGGGCTCGCGGGTACGGCAAAAAGGAGCACAGCGGAGGCACCCATCGGCGCCACGAGCAGCGCAATGCGTCCCTCGTCGCCAAGCAGCCAGTGCATGCTTGCTCCGGTCACGGCGATGCCGACGAGCGCGCCGATGCACGAGCGAATGCGTTCGCGCCAGGGAACGGAGACGGGATGCGGGACGAAGGTGAGCAGCCAGCGGGCGAGGGCGGGATGAAGCACGTGACGTTTCGTTTTGTCTGATCGAAAGCGAAGCGACGTGCGGCAGTACGTGCCGGCTCGTCGCGAGCGGGCAGCGATTATATCGCGCCGTGACATATCGTCACGTGTCGGCCATCGGCAGCGATGCGCGAATACAACGGCCGGCTGGCGCAGGATCGGCAAAACGTTTATCGGCGCTCAGGGCCAGGTCGCACCGTCGCAAAAGAGTTCGGTGCGGTTTTCGGCGGGAATCGGCACATCGGCGAGCGCGGCGGCTTCGCGGTAGAGCGCGGTTTGATTGATCTCCGAGGCGATGGCTGCGTCGTCGGCGCCGGCGGTTGGCCCACCGCGCAGCAAACGCCAGCGGCGATATTGAGCGAGGAACCACCGGCCGTCGGACACGCGCGGGTAGTTGACCGCGCCGCTGTCGAAGAACGCAACGGGCAGCGGAGGTTTGGCGAAGCGCACGCCGCCGTCGCGGCCGGCAAGGCGCGGCGCGATGAGCTCGCCCGGCACGTCGAGCGCATCGGCCTTGGCGAGCCAAGGCGCGATTTCGTCGCGGTGCGAGGGGGCGTCGACCCATCGGCACGCTTCGAGCATCGTGCGAATCAACGCCCGCGCCGTATTGGGGTGGTGCGCGACGAAGTCACGCCGGCATGCGAGCACTTTCTCGGGATGGTTCGGCCAGATTTCGCTCGTTGCGGCAACGGTCTGACCGGCCCCGCGCGCCTCGGCAAGGGCATGCCAGGGCTCGCCGGCGCAAAACCCATCGAGCGTCTGCCGCGCCAGCGCATCGACCATGCGCGGTGGCGGAATGACGACGCTCTCGATGTCCTCCAGCGGATGCACGCCTTGTGCCGCGAGCCAGTAGTAAAGCCACATGGCATGGGTGCCGGTCGGGAAGGTTTGCGCGAACACGGGGGCGCGACCCAGCGTGGCAAGGGCGGCCTTCAAACTGCCGGTTGTATCGAGTGCCTGCGCGAGCTGCGTGGACAGCGTGATCGCCTGCCCGTTGCGGTTCAGCACCATCAGTACCGCCATGTCGGCTTGCGGGCCGCCGATGCCGAGCTGCACGCCATAGACGAGCCCATACAGCGCATGCGCTGCATCGAGCTCGCCCGAAAGCAGCTTGTCGCGCACGGCGGCCCACGACGGCTGGCGGCACAGCTCGAGCGTGAGCCCATGACGGTGGCCGAATTCGAGCACCTTCGCGGCAACGAGCGGCGCGGCGTCGGAAAGTGCGACGAACCCCAGCCGCAAGTGGGTTTTTTCGAGCTCGCCGGGCGAGTCGGGGGCGCTGGCGGCCAGCGTATCGGTATCCATGTCTACCTCGAAGAGTCGGCCGCGTCGACGAGCCGACGAGCGATTTCGGCGAGCCGCACGCCAGCATCCATCGCGCGCTTTCGCAGCGTGGCATAGGCGTCGTGCTCGGACATCTGGCCGCGCTCCATGAGAAGCCGTTTGGCCCGATCGATGGTCTTGCGCTCGGCGAGTTCGCCTTCGACCTTCGCGAGGCGCTGACGCAGCTTCTCCTCGTGGGCGAATCGCGCGAGCGCCACTTCGAGAATCGGTGCAAGCCGCTCGGGTGCGAGACCTTCGGCGACATAGGCGGTCACGCCCGCGTCGACGGCCTCGCGAATCAGCTGCTGGTTCGCGTCATGGCTGAACATCAGCACCGGTCGCGGCGCGGCCTCGTTCATGACGGCGAGATGTTCGAGCGTGTCGCGCGACGGCGATTCCGTATCGACGATGATGACGTCGGGCCGCTCGCGCTCGACGACCTTCGGCAGCGCCTGCGGCGTGGCCGCTTCGGCGAGCATCTCGTAGCCGAGGCGCGCGAGCGCCTCGCGCATCTCGCCGATGGGCTTTTCGGTGTCGGTCACGAGCAGGATGCGCAGCATCGTCGAGGTCATGCAGCAGCAGGTGCTTTCATCAGTCGCTTGATTTCCGGTACGCAGGAGCCGCAGACGGTACCGCAGCCGAGCGTCGATTTCAAATCGTCGAAGCTGGCATGCGCACCGACGGCCTGTTCGATTTGCGTTTGCGTCACCTGTTTGCAATTACAGACGATACGCGCGCGCGGGGCAAGCGAGCGCAATGCATCTTCGCCGCCCGGCAGGAAAATCGTGTGCCGGGGCCCCGGCCACGGTGCCAGCGAGCGGATCTGCTCGATGAAGGCGCGCGCGCCGCTCGTGTCGCCCGTCAGCAGGAATCCGTCGAGCATGTTACCGCTCCAGGCGACGCGCTGTTCGCGCCCACGCCGTGGATCGCGATATTCGAGCAGGTCGTCGCCGCGCGGTAGTCCCAGCGCATCGTGGAGCTTTTCGACCCACTCCGAATGCGCGACCGAGTCGGCCGCCGAGACGACGAGCAGATTTTCGTCTTCGATGCGCACGGACGCGTAGCGGCGCTCGGCCAATAGCGGCTGGACCGCGGCGCGCAGCGCGAGCGTGTCGCCTCGCTTGGCCGCAACGACGCGCCACGGCAGGTCCGGGACTTCGATCCGAACGGCGGCATGCTTCAGCTCCGGCTGAGCCGAATGAGGATCGACCGCGGCGATCGTCGCTTCGTTCGCACCGCCGCTATTGAGGTACTGGCCGCTCCAGTGCATCGCGGTGAACAGCGTGCCCGAGCGCAGGTCGTCCGACGTTTCGACCGGCAGCACCACTTTGCCGCGCCGGCTCGCCACGGCTACGAGATCGCCGTCCTTGAGCCCCCGCCGAGTGGCATCTCCCCGTTGCATGACGACGGTGGCCTCGGGCGCATGCGCGAAGAGGGCATCGGCGCGACCGGTGCGGCTCATGCCGTGCCATTGATCGCGCAAGCGGCCCGTGACGAGGCGAAACGGATACCGTGCGTCGGTGGGTTCGGCAACGCCCAGGTAAGGTGTCGGATGAAACTGCGCGCGGCCGTCGGCCGTCGCGAACACACCGTCGGTGTAACGGCGTGCCAAGCCCTCACCGGCGCCCGCAACGAACGGCCATTGCTTCGGCCCCTCGTCTTCGAGCAGCGCGTAGCTGAGCCCGCCGATATCCAGATCGCGGCCGATCGTCAGTGCCCGATGCTCGTCGAAAACGGCTTCCGGCGACGAATAAGGGAATAGTGTGGAGTCCGAAGCGATGCCTTCGGGCTCGCCCTCCGGGCGCCGGGTACGGCTGGCAAGGCGGCCTTCGAGGCGCCGCGCCACTTCGGCGGCGATCCACCAATCGGCTCTTGCATCGCCGGGCGCTTGCACGGCCGCTTGCACGCGCGAAATGCGCCGTTCCGAGTTGGTTACCGTGCCCGACTTTTCTCCCCATGTCGCCGCAGGCAACAATACGTCGGCGTACGGCACCGTGTCGGTCTGGACGAACGCTTCCTGAACGACGACGAGCTCAGCCTTCTCGAGCGCTTTTCGCACGCGGGCGATGTCGGGCATCGAATGAACGGGGTTCGTGCAGGCAATCCAGACCGCCTTGATACGGCCGTCCGCGATGGCGTCGAACATGTCGACGGCCGGCAGACCGGGGCGCGCAGACAATCCTTCGACGCCCCAAAGCGCTTCGACTTCGGCCCGATGCCCGGCATTGCCGATGTCGCGATGCGCGGCGAGCATGGTCGCCATACCGCCCACCTCGCGTCCGCCCATGGCGTTCGGCTGCCCCGTGAGCGAGAACGGACCCGCGCCCGGCTTGCCGATCTGTCGCGTGGCGAGATGCAGGTTGATCAGCGCCAGATTCTTGTCGGTGCCGTGACTCGACTGGTTGAGCCCCATGCAGTAAAGCGAAAGCGCCGCGGGGCTCGTCGCAAACCATTCGGCTGCACGGATCAGATCTTCCTCGGCGATACCGCACACACTGGCTGCCGTGCGCGGCGAATATTCGCGTACGAGCGCCTTGGCATCGAGAAAGCCGTTCGTATGAGCTTCGATGAAATCGCGGTCGATCAAGCCTTCCCAGATCAAGTGGTGCAGCATGCCGTTGAAGAGCGCCACGTCGGTGCCGGGCTGGATGGCCAGATGCATGTCGGCGAGCGCGGCCACGTCCGTGCGGCGCGGGTCGACGACGATCCAGCGCACCGCCGGGTTCTTCGCCTTGGCGTCCTCGAGCCGGCGAAACAGGACGGGATGCGCGTAGGGCATATTGCTGCCCGCGAACAGCACGGTTTCGGCGAGCTCGAGATCTTCGTAGCAGGTGGGTGGCCCATCGGTGCCCAGTGCTTTTTTGTAGCCGGTCACGGCGCTCGACATGCAAAGCCGCGAATTCGTGTCGATGTTGTTGGTGCGAACGAGGCCCTTCGCGAGCTTGTTGAAGACGTAGTAGTCCTCGGTCAGCAACTGCCCGGAGATATAGAACGCGACGGCATCGGGTCCGTCGCGCTCGATGATTTGCGCGAAACGCGAGGCCACGTGATCGAGTGCGCTATCCCAATCGGTCGCTTCGCGCGGCGCATTGCGCGCCAGGCGCATTTCAGGGCGTAGCGCGCGGCCGCCGGTGCCGGCCGCCGTCAGCGGCAACGTCCGGCCTTTCGTGCACAGGCGCCCGAAGTTCGCCGGGTGATCCGGATCTCCCGCGATACCCGTGATGCGGCCGTGCTCGGCTTCGATCAGCACACCGCAGCCGACGCCGCAGTAGCAACAAGTCGAGCGCGTGACGGTTTTCATCGCGGTAGGGCTCCCCGTCATGCGATCGAGACGTATACCGCCTCGCCGTCGACCTTGACGGGAAAGCGCCGCGCGCATCCTTCGTCGGGCGCGCGCGCCTCGCCGGTTGCGAGTTCGATGTTCCAGCTGTGCAGCGGGCAGGTGACGGCCTTGCCGTGCACGATGCCTTGCGAAAGCGCGCCGCCCTTGTGCGGGCAGTGATCGAGCAGGGCGAAGACCTCGTCATCGGCCGTGCGAAAGATCGCGATATCGCCGTCGACACGCTTGAGCACACGGCTGCCGAGCCGCGGAATGTCGGAGACCTGGCAGACGTGAGTCCAGTTGGGAAGGGACAAGCGATCCATCATCAAATCCTCAATTGACAACCGTAAGCGGAATGTATTCGCGCTCTTGCGCGCCTTCGATACGCTCCTGCCACGGATCGGGCAGGCCCTCGAGCGAGAAGAGCAAGCGTTCGTAGAGCGCCTGGCGGCTCGCCGCATCGTCGACGATCTTGCGCTTCACATAGTCGAGCCCGACGCGATCGAGGTAGTGCACGGTCCGATCGAGGTAGTGCGCTTCCTCGCGATAGAGCTGGAGGAACGCGGCCGTGTACTCCTTGACCTCCTCGGGCGTCTTCACCTTGACGAGGAACTGCGCGACTTCCGTCTTGATGCCGCCGTTGCCGCCGACATAGATTTCCCATCCGCTGTCCACCGCAATGACCCCGACGTCCTTGATGCCCGCTTCGGCACAATTGCGCGGGCAGCCCGAGACGGCGAGCTTCACCTTGTGCGGCGACCACATGTTGGCCAGCATGGTTTCGAGATCGATACCCATCTGCGTGCTGTTTTGCGTGCCGAAGCGGCAGAACTCGCTGCCGACGCAGGTTTTCACGGTGCGGATCGATTTGCCGTACGCATGGCCCGACGGCATGCCGAGATCGCGCCAGACGCCGACCAGATCTTCCTTTTTGACGCCGAGCAAATCGATGCGCTGACCGCCCGTCACCTTCACCATCGGAATCTGGTATTTATCGGCGACATTCGCGATGCGGCGCAGCTCATCGGGCGTCGTCACGCCGCCCTTCATTTGCGGCACCACCGAGAAGGTGTTGTCCTTTTGAATATTTGCGTGCGCGCGTTCGTTGATGAAGCGGCTTTGCGGATCGTCGACGGCTTCGTGCGGCCATGTCGAAATCAGGTAGTAGTTGATGGCCGGGCGGCACGTCGAACAGCCGTTCGGCGTGCGCCACTCGAGGAAGTCGTAGACGTTCTGGTGCGTGAGCAGCTTGTTCTCGCGAATCGCCTTGCGGACTTCGTCGTGCGTGCGCTCCGTGCAGCCGCACATCGCCTTCGTCTTGGGCGTTTCCTGAAAACTCGTTCCCACCGTACTCATCAGGATCTGCTCGACGAGCCCCGAGCACGATCCGCACGAACTGGCCGCCTTCGTGTGCCTTTTGACGTCGTCGAGCGTGAAGAGGCCCTTCTCGGTGATGGACTTGACGATGGTGCCTTTGCACACGCCGTTGCAGCCGCAGACTTCGTCGCTGTCGGCCATCGCGGCCGCGCGGTTATGACCCTGCACGCCCCCGTCGCCAATGCTCGATTCGCCGAACATCAGGCGATCGCGCAGCTCGCCGAGCTTGCGTCCTTCACGCAGCAACTTGAAATACCACGCTCCGTCGGCCGTATCGCCATACAGGCAGGCGCCGACGAGGCGGTCGTCCTGGATCACGAGCTTCTTGTAGACGCCGCTCGAAGGGTCGGACAGCACGATCTGCTCGGTGTCCTCGCCGCCGATGAAGTCGCCCGCGGAAAAGAGATCGATCCCGGTGACCTTCAGTTTCGTCGAGAGCACCGAGCCTTTGTACGTGCCGATGCCCATCAGCGCGAGATGGTTCGCGCAGACCTTGGCCTGCTCGAAAAGCGGGGCCACGAGCCCGTAGGCAATGCCGCGGTGGCTCACGCATTCGCCGACGGCATAGATGCGCGGGTCGTAAGTCTGCAGGGTGTCGTTGACGACGATACCGCGATTGCAATAAAGGCCTGCCTGTTCGGCGAGCGTCGTGTTCGGGCGGATGCCGGCGGCCATGACGACTAGATCGGCTGCGATTTCCTCGCCATCCTTGAAGCGCACGGCAGCGACTTCGCCGGCTTCGTTGCTGACGATCTCGCTCGTGGACTTCTCGAGCAGGAACGTGAGGCCGCGTGCCTCGAGCGAGCGCTGCAGCAGCTTGCCCGCTTGGGTGTCGAGCTGGCGTTCGAGCAACGTGGAAGCCAGATGCACGACGGTCACTTCCATGCCGCGCAGCTTGAGTCCATTGGCCGCTTCGAGGCCGAGCAGCCCGCCGCCGATCACGACGGCATGGCGCTTCACGCTGGCGGCGTCGATCATCGCCTGCGTGTCCTGGATATCGCGATAGGTGATGACGCCTTTCAGATTCGCGCCGGGCACGGGCAGGATGAACGGTTGCGAGCCGGTGGCGATGAGCAGCCGATCGTAGGGTGCTTCGGTACCGTCTTCCGCCACGACGAGGCGGCGCTTGCGATCGATGCGCGAAATGGCTTTGCCGAGGTGCAACTGAATGTCGTTCTTCGCATACCAATCGAGCGGGTTCAGCACGATGTCGTCGAACGATTGCTCGCCGGCGAGCACCGGCGAAAGCAGGATCCGGTTGTAGTTCGGATGCGGCTCGGCGCCAAAGACCGTGATCTCGTACTGGTCGGGGGCGAGGGCGAGCAGTTCTTCGATCGTGCGAATGCCGGCCATGCCGTTGCCGATTACGACGAGTCGTGGCTTGTTCATCGATTGGACTCCTTCTCAAGCGTGTGGCGTCGCAGCGTCGTTGCCCGACCAAAAATCCGAACCCGAAAACAAACGGCGCCCGCCCGTGCCGATGCACGAGGGGACGCCGTTGTCCTAATCCGTTGGCGATCGCGGCAAGGGTGCCGCATCGCATCATGTCCTGCCCGCGCCCGACACCGTTGCCAGGGCGCGGGCGGAGTAATGCAAGGGCTATGCCAGCGATGTGAAATGCACGGCGCATATTGGGGTTTGCGCGCTGTGGCACACCGCGCGCACTATCTCGGGGCGCGGAAAGCCCGGGGGTATTGCACCGCAGCAGTGCAGCCGCGGCCATGCGTCGCACTCCTTCGGCGCGGCACATTCGGGTTCGGTGCGCTCGCCCACCCAACGGGGGGTCTCCGGCGTCTATAATTCGGAGCCTCATCCCGCGCCTTGCGCTCGCCGGTTCGCGCTCGAACCGGCGCATCGCTATTGTGCGGATCAGGACCTGTCAATGTAGGGACGTCCAGACGAAAGGAGGTTTGATATGACTATCAGGATCGGTGACGATGCACCGGATTTCACCGCTGAAACGACAGAAGGGCCGATCAAGTTTCACGAGTGGATCGGCAACAGCTGGGCCATCCTGTTTTCTCACCCGAAGGACTTCACGCCGGTTTGTACGACGGAGCTCGGCTATATGGCGCGCCTGAAGCCGGAGTTCGACAAGCGCAACACGAAGATCATCGGCCTCAGTGTCGATCCGGTCAGCGACCACAAGAATTGGGTGGGCGACATCGCGGAGACCCAGGGCTATCCGGTCAACTACCCGCTCATCGGCGGCGAGGACCTCGAGGTCGCGAAGCTCTACGACATGATTCATCCGAATGCGAGCGGCGGCACGCGCACGGCGGCCGATAACGCAACGGTACGCTCGGTATTCATCATCGGCCCCGACAAGAAAGTGAAGGCGATGCTCATCTACCCGATGAGCGCGGGGCGCAATTTCGACGAAGTCCTGCGCCTGCTCGACGCGCTGCAACTCAACGCGGCGCATTCGGTGGCCACGCCTGTGAACTGGAAACCAGGAGACGACGTCATCATTCCGACTTCGGTATCGAATGAGGACGCGAAGAAGAAGTACCCGCAAGGGTTCAAGACGCTGAAGCCGTACCTGCGGACGGTGGCTCAGCCGAAATAAACGGCCTTCGCTTGGTTTGCGGCATGCGGACGTCGTCAGGTCCACATGCCGCCGGCCGGCCCCGCGCGCGTCCGGCTGATGCGGCCCTGGCGGTTCGATGTTAGCGGTTCAACCGCTTCATGGCCTCGGATTCCATCGCCGCATGCAATTCCTCCGACGCTTCCGTCGGATCCATTTCGTCGTCGATGGAAAACTGCGCGCGCTCCGCGGCGAGACGTGTGGTACCGAAATCGGGATCGGAATCGTCGTCGACGTCATCTTCCAGCGGCGGCTCGAGCATGTCGCGCAGCATCGCTTCGAGCTCCGGCGTCTCCCAGGGTTTGCCTTGCTGCTTCCGCATTTTGATGTAGTGGCGGATTTCAGCATCCTGTTCCGGAGTCAGGGGGAGCCCGCGAAACGTCCGGTTCGGGTCGAGATCAGTCATGGCGGCTCTCCAGCGATGGTGCTGAAAGTGTAGCGCCGTTGAATGCTGTCCGGCTATCGGAAAATTGGCGCGCGGTGAAGCGCTAACTGCGGCACGCAGTTAAAAAGGCGCGCAGTCTCGTATCCCACGCGGCATCGCGCAAGGGCATATCCGCGGCTACCGTCTGCCGCATATCCCGATCGAGATGAATCGCGCGCAAGCTCTGCGCGTCGACAGGCTTTCTGAAGAACCGGCCTTCCGCATCCAGAAAAAGGCACGCCTTGCCGCGATAGCGAGCGCCCCGGATCGAGGTGGCATCGAAAACGTGGCGCGCCGATTCCTTGGGATAAACGAAAATCACATTGACGCCGCTCGCTTCCAACTCGTCGCATGCGTCCGAAAACCGGTACAGCATCTGAAAGCCCCGCTCGCCGGCGCGCCCCATGCCGATAACCACCAGACCGTGCGCACCCATCACATCGCGCAACAAACGATGCGCATATTCCTGGGATGTCAACCACGCACTCGCGTCGATCACGATGGTCTCCTGGCCTCGGATATCCGGTCAAAAATACAGAGGCCATGATAACGCAACTGTCACATTCTCGATGGTTGCGTAATTTTGACCGCGTCGGCCCGACCGTCCGTCACGCCGCGCTCAGCGAATCCCCGACCACACGCACATGCTCGCCGATCTGGAAAGCGGGCTGTGTCGGATAGCTGAAGTTGCGGTAGCTGCCGTCTTGCATCCGCACCTGCACCTGATAAGTCGTGTTCTTGCGCACGGCGTGCTCGATGCCGTTGCCTGCGAGGCCGCCGCCGACGGCGCCGGCTATCGTCGTCAGCACGCGGCCGCGGCCGCCGCCCACCTGGTTGCCGAGCAAGCCGCCCGCAATGGCGCCACCCACGGCGCCGACACCGGTGGTCTGCTCCGGCGTCTGCACTGTATTGATTGCGACGATCTCACCCGCGCTCGGATCGATTGCCGCCTGCCGCGTTGGCGAGCCGTTGCCGTACGCATTCTCGTTCACGGATGAAGGCGCCGGCCGCGCGATGTGGTGGTGGGGTACACGCGGCACGCTGGGCTCCGCGCGCTGTGTCGACCCTTGCGCGATCGCGGGGTTCACTGCCGCCACGGGCATGCTGGCGCCCGTCAGCGCGGAGGAGGCGACCTGCTCGGGCGGCGGCGCCGTCACCGCACGCGAGGTGGGCAAGAGTCCCGTCATCGCGGCGATGCCGGTGCCGCTGACGAGCACCACGGCAACGGCGGCTGCCGCGATGAGCGGGTGGATGCGGCTGCGTTGCGGGAGGTCGGTGGGCAGATTCGTATTCATGTGAGTCTCCAAAGGGATTGCCTGAAAAAACGCCGCATCGCGCTCTCCGGTGGACCGTAGATCGGTGACATTTGTAAGCGTTTGTAGTGCCGCATCGCCAACGTCCGAGTTATCCACAGTTTCGGTGGATGTCTTTGTGGATATCGGCGGGAAACGCAGCGCAACCCCTTGAGCCGACTCGATTTTGCGGCGCGGCATGCGGCTTGGGCGAGAACGGCGTCGATCGGACGTTTTCGTAGCGCCTGACGATGACCTCGATAATGGCTACTGATTTGGCGAGGGCGATGCATTTCGGATGGCTCATAGAATGGCCTTGACAGTCCATCGCATGTCGTCATGTGTGGCATGGGCTTTGTGTCGAGACTCATCGTCAAGGAGCGTCATCCATGAAGAGACTCCCAGCGCCTTTTCGCATCAAGATGGTCGAAGCGGTTCGCGAGACGACACAGGCCGAGCGCGAGCAGGCGTTGAGGGTGGCAGGCTACAACCCGTTCCAGTTGCGCGGTGAGGACGTCTATATCGATTTGCTGACCGACTCGGGTACGGGCGCCATGAGCGACCGCCAATGGGCAGCCATGATGCAGGCCGATGAATCGTACGCGGGCTCGCGCAGCTATTTCCGCCTGCAGGAAACCGTTGCGCGTTTGTTCGGCTATGCGTACATGGTGCCGGCCCATCAAGGCCGCGGGGCCGAGCACCTGCTTTTCCCGTGTCTGGTCGAGCGCGCGCGTGCGACGCGCGGTGCGACCGATCCCGTGTTCATTTCGAACTATCACTTCGACACGACGGCTGCGCATGTGGAGCTGACCGGTGCACAGGCGTTGAATGCGCTCACACGCCGTGCTTTCGATACGGCGTCCTACGATCCCTGGAAGGGCAATTTCGATCTCGATCGAGTCGAGACCTTGATCGAGATGCATGGCCCCCGCAATGTCGTGGCCATCGTCACGACGGTTACTTGCAACAGCAGCGGCGGCCAGCCCGTGTCGCTCGCCAATATGAAGGCGGTCTACGAGCTTGCTCAGCGCCATGGCATTCCCGTCGTGATCGATTCGGCGAGGTTCAGCGAGAACGCGTTTTTCATCAAGTCGCGCGAAGCGGGCTACGCCAATGCGTCCATTACGGAGATCGTCGCGCAGATGTATCGCTACGGCGACATGCTGACGATGTCGGCCAAGAAAGATGCCATGGTCAACATCGGCGGGCTCGTCTGCATCCGCGAAGATCGCGAGCTGTTCGAAGCGGTGCGCTCGCGGTGCGTGCTGATGGAAGGATTCGTCACTTATGGCGGCCTGGCCGGGCGCGACCTCGAGGCCATTGCGCAAGGACTTGTGGAAGCGGTCGATGAAACGTTGCTCGCCTATCGCGTGGCGCAGGTCGAACGCTTGTATTCTCGTCTCGACGAAGCGGAGGTACCGGTGCAGCGTCCATGCGGTGGACATGCCGTATTCGTCGATGCGGCGCGCATGCTACCGCATGTTCCGGCCGAAGCGTTTCCCGCACTCGCACTCGCAAACGAGATTTATGTTGCGGGCGGTGTACGTGGTGTCGAGATTGGCTCACTGTTGCTCGGCCGCGATCCGAAGACCGGCCGGCAGAAACCGTCGCCCTTCGAACTGCTGCGCCTTGCCATCCCGCGGCGCACCTATACCAACGATCACATGGACTACGTGGCGGATGTGCTCATCGATGCCAAGGGTCGCGCGGACGAGCTGCGCGGTTATGCGTTCGAAGAGGAGCCGCCTACGCTGCGGCATTTCCTCGCACGCTTTCGTCCGTTGACCTAACACTTATCTGCGAAATTTATTCCCGCCGCCCTCCCGGGAATTGCGTCGGTTGTTAAACGAACGCCTACGGAATTGGGTCGCCGCTCTTGCTATGTCAGCACATATTCTTGATTCGAGCGAAGCGGGGCCGGCGGGGCCGTGGATATCGAACGCGAACAGGCAACGGTTCGAGCCTACGGAACTCCGTACTTCGCAGCGGCGAGTTCCTCTATTTGGACACGGTCGGAAAGCGTCGCCGACGATCCTCAACAGTTCTCAAATGGCCGCCGATAGTCAGATTTGTTGAATATGTGGTGTAGGTGCTTCTCTATAGTGGTGCAAATGCACTCGGTGTCAGGTCCGTGTTGCCGCTCCCCACGCGGCGCGAGATCGATTCATCGCATCTGCACGCGGTCGCGCGGCGTCGCACCGACACCTGTGCATCAACGAGGAGTTGCACGATGTTTCCGGCTCTCTATTTTCCGCTGGTCGCAGCGCAGGGCATGCGCTGCACGCCTGCGGCGTTTCTCGACAAAGTGCGCGAAGGCAGCTTGAATGCGGCGAGCGCGTACGCGAACCGATGGGCGGACGACGATCCTCAGGATGCGGATCTGCCCTGGCTTTTGCAATTGCACGCGGACATGCTCAGCACGCTCGGCATTGGGGACGAAGCCGAGGAGCAATATCGACGCTCGCAAAAGCTGCTTCGCGCACCGCGTCAGGCCATGCGCGCGACCTCTTGCCGAAACGCAGGCTGGCAGGCGCTTTTTCGGCACCGCCTTACCACGGCGCTGTCGTGTTTTGCGCGCGTCATGGAAGAGACGGGAATCGATCCGCTGCAGGTTTTCGATGCCCGCTTCGGCATCATCTGTGCACTGCATCAGCTTGGCCACGCGCGCGATGCGCTGAATCTGCTCGAAGAACTCGGTGCCTTCGTCGAGTCGCTGCCCGAAAGCGACGGGCAGCGGCTGCAGGATATCGTGACGACGCTGCGCTATGACCTGGCCGTGCAGCGAGAGCTGCGCGGTGCCGATCCGCTTGGCGATCATGTGTACTGGCATTCGGAAGCTGCCGAGGGCATGGCGGGCGCAGCCGATCCGAGCGAGGCGATTTCCGTGCGCGAGAGCGCCGCATTGCGCGTGAGCGCGCCGCTCTTGCGGCATCGCATCGATTATCTGCGCGATGTCCGCGCGCTCGTGCGCGGCGAACGCGCGGCGATGGAGGGGATTACGCGGCACCTCCAGTGGGCACAGCAGGCGGGGTTGCACGAGTATGTGCGCACCACGCGCCTCGAGACCGTACTCGCCGCGCTCGCATGCGGGGCGCCCCAGCTCGCGGAAACGCTGATCGAGCCGCTGCATCGTCTCGATCATGCAACGTCGACCGGTCACCGGCAGCTCGAATATCTCTACTGCGTCTCGAAGCTGCGGCAGGTTCAGGGT